>JAQGOE010000174.1 GCA_028293725.1 Gammaproteobacteria bacterium
CGCCCGCTGGACACTCTCAGCCGGCAACGCCCGCAAGACCACTCAAGCCGAATACACCGCGGGCGCCGACACACTAACCCTCAGAACCACCATCCAAAGTCCCCTCGCCATCCTAACTCGCCTGCACAAAGGCGTCGGCGGCGGCATCGCCTGGATCCTGCTGTCGGACAGCTTCGCTGTTGGCCTGGTCGCTCTCGGCCTCAGCGGCCTCATCATGTGGTCGCGCGGCCGTACCGCGCGGCAAATGATCTTCAGTATCGTCGGCGCGGCGTTGGTTATCACAGCGCTGATCGCCGCGAGCGCGACCCTTTAGTTCGCGTCCGCGTAAATCTTGATCAGGTCAGTGAGGAAGTCCCGGCCGACAAACACCGAGCGCACGCTGCGGCGCTCGTTGAGACCATGCGTGCCATTGCCGTCGGGATCGCCCCAGCCGCCAGGTGCGCCGTAAACCGGAATCCCGATGGCCTCCAGGTAGATCCCGTCGGTGGCGCCAGTCGACATGGAGGGAATCAACGGCACGCCGGGGTAATATTTCGAGACCAACTTCTGTGCCGGTCCCATGATCTTCGGATCGAGCGGCGGCGGCACGGCGACCGGACGGATCGGCGGCACCAAGGTGACCTTGACGCCTGGATCGCCGATCGCGGCCACCAAGGCGGCCTGCGTACCCTCCACTGTCTCGCCGGGGAAAATTCGGCAGTTGACGTTGGCGACGGCGCGCTGGGGCAGGGCGTTATTCGCATGTCCGCCTTCGAGTAGCGTGGCCACGCAGGTCGTGCGGAGCATGCTGTGATAGCTGCGATCCTTCGACACGCTGGCTTCAGCGGCGGCATCAGCGGGATTCTGCGACAGCGCCTCCATCGCGCGACCCAGCTCGTCGCCACCACGGGCTGCGCCGGCCTTGGCAAAGAACGCCCGCGTGGTATCCGTGAATTTCATGGGAAATTCGTGATCGCGCACTTTCGTCAGTGCATCGCTGAGCTCGTAGATAGCGTTATCCCGGATCGGAATCGAGCTGTGCCCGCCGGCATTCACCGTCTCGAGACGATAGTTCTGCACGGCCTTCTCGCCGACCTGGATCTGCTGAACGACCAGCTTCCCATGCCCGTCCGTCCGCCCGCCGCCGCCTTCATTGAGGGCGAACGCCGCGGTGATCAGCTCGGGCCGATTCTTCGCCAACCATTCCGCGCCGTTGAAGGCATACGTCGTCTCCTCACCGCAGGTGAGCGCCAGCTTGATGGTCCGCTTCGGCCGATAGCCGCTCTGTTTGAAGCGCATCAGCGCGTCGACCCACGTCGCATCCATCGCCTTCATGTCGGACGTGCCACGGCCATAGAAGTAGCCGTTCTCCTCGATGAGAGTGAATGGATCGCGAGTCCAGTCTTCGCGTTTGGCCTCGACCACGTCGAGATGGCCGAGGAGCAGCATTGGCCTGGCCGTATTGGAGGTCCCGGCCAGGACGGCGACCAGCCCACCCTCCTTGGGATGATCCGGCACTGAAAAGAGCGTGACGTCCTTGTCCTCGAAGCCCGCCGTCTTGAGATGCGCCGCCAGGCGCTCTGCTGCCAGTGTGCAGCTCCCCACCGATAACGTTGTGTTGGTCTCGACGAGTTCCTTGTAGAGCGCCCGGAAGGCGACCTGGTCGGGTCGCAGCGGCTTCATCGGCGCCTCCTGTGCCGTCGCCACCATCTGTATCAGCAGAGCCAGCCCGATCCCACCCAGAATTCGCTTGCGCATCAGGATTTCCAACGCCCAGGGTAAAGATCCAGCATAACTTCGCGCCCCGGGGAAGGCTATCCGGCGACCGCAGTCTCTAAGCGGCCGCGGTCGCTAGTGGTGGGTCACCCTAGTGGTAGGTCACCGTCAGGAGAGGGGCCCGCGACGGGCGATTCGATCCCGTCGTGTCGTCTATGACCATCAGCGTGTAAATCGCCGGCCCCAGGTCCTCCATCACCCTGACCTGAAAGTCGACCAGCCCCAGCTGTTGCGCCCGGATCATCAGCGATGTGACGTCAACCGGCACAAAGTGGCCCACGTCCGCGCCGTTCACCTCTCCTGTGACGACCACGGCGGCCAGCGGTGGCTGTATCGTGCGATCGAAATCGGTCCCGATGAGAGTCGGTGGTTGAAACGACACGAGCTCCACGCGGATCGGAACACTGCCGTTGCCAGGCTGCAGGTCGTCGACAAAGAACTCCAGGAAGGCCGAGTCGATGAAGGCGTCGCCCGGGACGCCTCCGGAGCCCGATAGCGGAAAGTCCAGAAAGGCTCTGAATTCAGTTTGGGCCACCGGATCGATACCGGCGAAGACACTCTGAACGTTGGGCGACATCCCTTGAGTCACGACGTAGCCGCCGGGGGAGGTCTGCTCGATGTCACCGTCAAAACCGGCATCACTGAGAATCTGGGTCGTGAACTGCGGCGCCATGCGATTGTCGCCACCGCCGCACCCCGCCAAGCCGAGAAGCGCGCCCACCACGGCCACGACCACAGCCATGCGCAATATACCGACGCGCCCCATTATTAATCTCCCCAAAGATTTTGTAACCAAGTGTAAGATTCGCGAGACGCGAGTAAGTTCCGTGCGCCGTCGCGCCCGGCTTGGGGGGATAGCCACGGGAGTGTTCCGTGGGCGGGGAGCGCCGCCGCCCGTTCCCGCCTACTGTTCGGCGATCTGCTTCATCTTCTTCAGCGCAGCCTCGAACAGTCCGCGGCGCCGCGCGATGTCCGCGTCCTTGCTCGCCTGGTCGGGCTTGTCGGACACGTCGTAAATCAACGTGTACACGATCTTGGAGGTTTTCTTGGTCACGGGCTTCGCTTCCATGAACCCGTGGTAGAGGCTGTAGAACTCGCCTTCCTTCACCGGCTGGGTATAGCCATAAGAGAGGTCGGTCTTACCAACAAGAATCTCGGTGACGCGTCCGCCTGCGAGAACTCTCACGGTTCCGATGCCTCCATCCCCGCGAGTGATGTTGCAGTCGAGATTCAACCACTTGCTAATGTCGCAATAGCCACCGACCTTGGCCCACACTTCGCTGGCGGGTTTTGCTACCTCGACCTCCATAGTGATGGTCGTGTATTCCGGCGCGGAAAACGCCGACGTTGTGAAAAAGGCGATAAACGCCAGCCCGGCAAGGCCGCGTAGCGGAAATTGACTCACAGTTCCTCCCTCGATTATTTGTTACGCCCGGGCCTTGCGCATCTGTACCCAAGCAAGATAGGCAACGATAGCAGCGTTCGCGCCCAACACCAGAAATTTGACGATGCCCGGCCGATGCTCGATCGAGAGGATCTCGAAGGGGATCAGGCAACCCAACCCCACAATGACCACCCACTGAGCCCAGGTCTTGCCGCTGAGGAGCAGAACGGCCTCGACCGCACTCGACACACTATCCAACCAGGCAAGCTCCGCTCCTCTGACCACCACGCTGCTCGACAAATGCGTCTGCAACCAATGTCCGAGGCGCGCAAATGCGAGGCCGCCCTCGGCCAGTTCACGTGCCACCAGGTTGAGAGTCCGGAAAGCCGCCCCGGGGGCGGTGGTCAGCCAGAGCGCGACGCCAAACATCACGGCCGCTTTGACGAACTTGTAGCCGATGATCAGCCTGAACCCGGCCCTCTCCTTTGGGTTGGCAGGATCGCTCACCACGGTTCGACCGCACCGTCATAGCGCAAGAACCTGCCGGTATCGGCAAGCGTTGCTTTATCGATGGTCTTGATCATGTTTCCCACGGTGAACGAGGTCGCGAGCATCCCAGAGTAACTGTGCAGATACTCCTGGTGTTCCGTCAGCGTTGGCCCCGGATTGAACATTACGACCGTCACCCCGTCCTTCTTGGTCGCGGCCGCGACGAGTTGCATCTCCCGGTTCAGCGCCGCCTTGCTCAGACGGTAGAAGACCGCTCCCTCGGGGCCCGCGTTTTTCCCGGTCAGCGAGCCGTTGCTCGAGCTGATGGCGATGATCTTCTTCTGTGTACTGGCCTGAACGTTTTTGTAGAACGTCTCGGAAACCATCAAGGGCCCCTTCACGTTGACGGCTAGCATAGTGTCCAGCAGAGAGTATTTGAAGCTGCCGAAATTCTCCACACTCCAATCTCCGGGACAGCTCTCGTCGTCGCCCACACACTTCGAGCGGTCGTTGTACACACCCGCATTGTTGATCAGTACGTCGATCGGAACGTCCGCGAGCTTCTCAGCCAAGCGCTTCACCTGCTCGATGTTGGTCACATCGAGGCTCTCGATCCGCACCCTGTTGAATTTTCCCGCCAGGTCGGTGAGCGTCTGCGGCGGCTCGGCGCGCCGATGAGTCGCGATGACCGTCCAACCTTTGGCGGCATACTGCCTGGCAAACTCGAGTCCGATCCCCGAATTAGCGCCGGTGATCATCACGGTCGCGGCCCTGGCCGCCGCCGGTAATACGGTGAGCAGACCGGTGACCAACAGCCCCGTAAGCACCCCGATCCGTCCTGTAGCGATTCCTGTCATT
>JAQGOE010000191.1 GCA_028293725.1 Gammaproteobacteria bacterium
AATGATCGCCGTAGCGAGGGCGACCCAGATCGAGCAGCTTTCTGCGATCGTTTCCCGCGCATAGCCGACGCATATGTAAGGGAAACGATCGCAGAAAGATGCCGATCTGGGGCGGCCGCAGTAGGCGAGCATTGCTCAGACAGGCTCCTAACTGCCGGCGGACGCCGCGTCCGTCGCGTCCACGGCCAGAGGCAGGCGCACCGTAAACGTGCTGCCGCGATTCAGGCCCTCACTATGCGCTTCGATACCCCCACCGTGGAGCTCCACCAGGCGCTTGACCAGGGTGAGTCCGATGCCGAGGCCGCTGCGTGCACCGATGCCCGGCGGGCCCGGGCGGGCAAACATATCAAACACCCAGGGAAGCAACTCCGGCGCAATGCCGATCCCGCTGTCCGCGACCGTCAGCACGGCGTCCGCGGAATCCCGCGTCAGTGTGACTCTGATCGGACTCTCGGGATTGGAATACATCGCGCTGTTGTCGATGAGGGTCGACAACACCTGCGCGAGCCGGGTTACGTCGCCATCGACGATGAGTGGACCCCCTGTCACTTCGACACGCAGACGGTGCCGCTTGCGCTCGACGAGGGGTCGCGTTGTCTCGAGCGCCATGTCGACGGCGGTCATGAGATTCGTACGATCTACCCGGAGCTCGAGCCGGCCGCGGGTGATTCGCGAAACATCCACCAGGTCGTCGATGAGGCGGACGAGGTGCGCGATCTGCCGCTCGATCAAGGCGCGCGCGGCCGCCACCCGAGCGGGATCCGCGTCCGCGACCTTCATGATCTCCGTAGCGTTGCGCATGGGCGCCAACGGATTGCGCAACTCGTGCGCGAGGGTCGCCAGAAACTCGTCCCGGCGCCGCTCGGATTCATGGAGAACGTCCTCGATGCGTTTGCGCTCTTGGATTTCCAACTCGAGCGCGTGAGCTTTCTGTCGCAGGGCGCTCAACAAGGAATGCTCGGTCTCTTGAAACTCCTGCGCCATCGACATTTACTCCGCTGTCGGTCCGGATGGCTCCGGCGCGTCCGGCTTGTAAGCAATTCGCAAGATCTATGCCCCTGCCGAGCTTGGCATCTCCATGATTCGTAACGTTGCAACAGATGACCTCGAGCGTGTCCGCGGCTTCCTCGAAGCTCACCTGGACACTTCGCTTTTTCTACTGTCGAACCTGGCCATCTTCGGACCCCGCCTCACGGACCATGGGAATTCGGGCAACTTTCGGCTGGTTGAGGAGGCAGGCAGGGTGGTCGCCGTGTTCTGTCTCTCTCGCCGCGGCAATTTGCTGGTGCAGGCGGCCGGCCGCGCCGATCTGGCGGAGTCCATCCTGGAAGCCTGCGAGGCCGAGACGATCGAGGTTTCCGGAGTTGCCGGGGAATGGCCGACGGCCGAGGCCCTGTGGGACCTGCTCCGTGCGGATCCACGGTTCGAGCCGACGCTGAGCTCGAAGGATGTGTTGTATCGACTGCCGCTCCCCACCGAGGGGACGCGCATGCCGTTGCCGCCGGGCGTGGTCGTTCGCGCGCTTGACGCGAGTGACTTCGAGCAATGGGAGCGACTCAATACCGCCTACTGCGCCGAGGTTCATCTGCCGCTGCCGGTGGCCGACGCAGCCCACGAAGCCGAGTTCGTGAGAAGGACTCGCGCGAAGTGGTGGTGGGGAACCTTCGTAGGCTCACAGCTCGCGGCCGTTGTCGGGTTAAATGCGGCCTACGGTGTCGTTGGGCAGGTGGGGGGTGTGTACGCGCGACCGGCGGATCGGAAAAAAGGCCTGGCGCGCGCCGCGATGGAGCTCCTCATGGACGAGAGTCGGGAGCAGCATCATCTCGAGAAGCTCATCCTGTTCACAAATGAGGACAACCAGGGCGCGCGGCGGCTGTACGAGTCGCTCGGTTTCGAGGCGGCTGGCGCGTTCGGCCTCCTGCTCGGATCACGCCGCCCCCAGTCGCTGGCTCAGCCGCGTCACAAATGGGAAGGGCAGTCGGGCGAACGCTACACCTACGAGGTGTACGCATGGCCGCTGCGGCTGAGTCCCGCGCCGGGGAATTTCGTTTTCGCCGACAGCCTCGGGTCGGGGCACTGGCGGCCGCTGCAGATCGGAGAGTGCGCCGATCTGGCTACGCTCGCCGACCAGGAGCGATCGCGCAACTCGGGAGGGCGGCACGTCCCGAGCCACGTTCACGTCCGCGTCAACTTCAACCCGGCCGCCGTACGGCGGCGCGAGGTCAGTGATCTCGCGGGCCGATGGCTGTCAGGGGATCACGATTAGTCCGCGAACGCGATCTGCTGCATCCGCCGGATCATGGCCCGGGCCTTTGCCGGCGCACAGGCTCGAGCTTCCTGGGTCAGAAACAAGGCACCCCGGATGTGCTCGGTCAGCGCCGCCACCAGGATGAGCGGTGCATGGCGCTCGGCCAGATCCGGGAGCGCCGCCTGGATTTCGGCGGCGCACAGGCGGACTTGTGCTTGATAGCGAGCTTGCTTCATTGGCAGGCCTCAGTGGTTCAGTGTGATGACTATATACCGCAACTGACACTACAGTAATCCTCTGACGCGGCCTGGGCAACTGTTACGTTCACAGCGTGTAGCGCACCACCATGCGAGCCACTCGCGCGCGTTCGACGGACCAGTGCGCGAATCCCTGGCACACCTGCTTGGTTCCTTGACCTTCGGGACTCTCAACATACTTCTCGGCGAAGCGCGCCTGCCCCGCCTCCTGGCCCGGCAACAGCCGATTGGTGCTCCAGGGCGCCTCGGAATCAACGGGCCGCGCGAAGAGTTGGACTTCAGATACCGTCGCGTTGTTTGGAACCGTGGCGCACAGGGTGATGGCGCTCGCTTCGGTTTCCGTGCACGAGGGCGCCGGCGGCGGCGCCGCCTCGGCCGTGACTCCCGGCGGTGAGGTCGCTCCGGGAGCGCTCACGACCAACGCGGGCCGGCAGGGTCCCACCGTCGCCATCACCGCGACGCCGTCGGTGCCCAGTTTGCGCAGGACTCCCATCTCGATCTCGGCGCGCACTCCGGCCTGGGTGATCTCGAGTTGGTTTTCGGTACGGCTGACTTCGTCCAGCCGCGCTCGCAGCTCGTGTTCGAGCATGCCCTTGGCGACACGCTCGTTTTCGGTGAGCCATTGGGAGAGTGAGAAGCCGGCGACGGCCGAGGCCCCGACCATGACGAAGAGGACGATGAACGGCGCGCGGCTCTTCTTCCGGTTACCCGGCGATTGCGCGCGCGCGGCAAGCTCTCGCGCAATGGAGAACCTGAGTTGCAACAGCGAGGCGGAAAGCGTCGCGGTCGCGGCGATGATGGCTGCAAGAATTGAGTCGGACATGTTGTTCCCTTTCGCAGCCTAACGCTAGCACGAGCGGGCAATCCGGCGCCGAGGTGCCGCCGTGATAGAAGCCGAAATTGCGATGAAGGTCACAGGGGACGGCGCGACCGGCCGGCGGATGCGTGAGGATTTTTCCGGGGCGCGGACTATGGCCCACCGGGCTGTCGCCTCGTTGCGACGAGCCGGTCGTGCGACAATGGTCCTCTTGCGAAGACTCTCAACGAATCCCAATGCAGCGAACGAAGAACGCGGACGCACGCTACGTCGAAGTGCGCCTGGCGAACGTCCATCTCGAGCGGGAAGGGCGGACGATTCTGGAAGATGTGAATTGGACCATCCGTCCGGGCGAGCATTGGGTGCTCGCCGGCGGCAACGGGGCGGGTAAGTCGCAGCTTTTAAAGCTGATTTCCGGCGCCGTATGGCCGACTCCGACCGGCCGCGAGGTACGGCAGTACCGCTGGCGCCGTGAGGTGTGGCCCGGTCCTTTCGAGGTGCAGGACGAGATCAGCTACGTGGGTCCGGAGCGGCAGGACAAGTACGAGCGCTACGGCTGGAACCACACGGTGGAGCAGGTCGTCGGCACCGGCCTCTACCGTACTGATATTCCGCTCAACCCGCTCGATTCGGGCGATCGCCGGCGGATTGCCGCCGTGTTGGGACGGCTGGCGGTCGGACAGTTGTCCAAGCGACGCTTTCTCACCCTCTCCTATGGCGAACGGCGCCTGGTGTTGCTCGCGCGCGCGCTGGCGTCACGTCCGAAGTTGCTGCTGCTCGATGAATTGTTGAATGGCTTGGACGAGGTCAATCACGGGCGCGCGGTGCGTTGGCTGGCTCACACCCAACGCTCGCGTATGCCATGGGTTCTGGCTACACACCGGGTCGAAGATGTGCCGGCGAGCGCGACGCATGCTCTCGTGTTGGAAAAAGGGCGCCTCGTGTATTGCGGCAAGTTGCGGCGCGCGCCGCTCGAGCGTTGGCTGAATGCGGAGCACGACGGCTCGGCCCCGGTCGTGCCATTGCAGCGCAAACGTCGCCAGCGCGCGCCGGAATTTCTCGTGCGTCTCACGAATGCCAGCGTCTATCTTGACGAGCATCCGGGTCTGAAGAAAATCTCTCTCGAAGTGCGCCCCCAACAATGCTGGGTCGTCCACGGACGTAACGGCTCCGGGAAGACGACTCTCTTACGTACTCTGTATGGGGATCATGGCGTCGCGGTTGGCGGCCGCGTCGAGAGAGCCGGCATCGAGCCGGGAGTGCCGCTCGAAGTCTTCAAACGGCGCGTGGGCCTGGTTGCCCCTCATTTGCAGGCCGACCATCCTCAACACCTGGTTGTCGCTGAAGTCGTACAGTCGGGTAGGCATTCGAGCATCGGACTCAACGAGGCGCCCACTGCCGCGGACCGGGCGGCCGCGCGGCGCTCGCTGGAGTTCTTCGGCCTGAGTGAGCTGGCCACTCGAACGCTGCGCGAATTGTCCTATGGGCAGTTGCGGCGCGTCTTATTTGCGCGCGCCTGGGTGCGTCATCCTGACCTTCTGCTGCTGGATGAGGCATTCTCCGGCGTCGACGCCCCGACCCGCCGATCGCTCAAGAGTCACATGGAAGCCATGGTTGCCGACGGCACTGCCGTGGTCATGACGACTCACCATCGGCCCGAATGGCCCGATTGTGTCACCCATGAGCTCGAGCTCGCCGGCGGTGAGGCGCGGTATTGTGGTCCGGTGCGGCCTTCCGGCCGTCGTGTGAGCGGAGTCGTGAAGTGAGCGGCATGGGGAAGTGGATCGTTCTCGCGCTGGCCGTCGTGGCCGTGCTGGCCTGCGCCCGCGATCCGGTTTTCTGGCACCGCTACTTTCTGGCGATCTCGGGGTCCTCGGCCTCGCTTTACCGGCCGCGTGAGCTCGTCGCGGGTGGCAATGAGCCCCCGGCGCCGCGCGTTGCTCCCCAGCTCGAGTCGCTCGACCCGGCGTCGCTGCAGTCTGCGGCCGACTACGCCGCCGAGAAAGATTCGACCGCGCTCATCGTGAGCCGTCACGATCACATCGTCTTCGAGAAATACTGGCATGGGACGGGATTCGATACCGTGGAGGACGGGCAGTCGCTCTCGCGTGTCGTCGTGGCGCTGGCCGTCGGTGTTGCCGTGGTACAGCACCAGATCCGCTGGCCCGATGAGCCCATTGGGCACTTCATCGCTCAATGGAAGGACGATCCCCGGGGCGCGATTACCATCGACCAACTTCTGAAGATGTCGAGTGGCCTGAGCGCACCCGAGCCATCGCTCGTTCCATGGAAGGCCAGCGTACGTGGCGCTCTCGGTTCCGACATCGACGCCGTGCATCTCGCGGCGCCGCTCGTGGGTAAGCCCGGCGCGACCTGGGCCGACCAGAGCGCCGATCCGCAGTTGGCCGCGCTCGTCATCGAGCGCGCCACCGGAATGCGTTACGCGCAGTTTGTATCGCAGGCCCTCTGGCGGCCCATCGGAGCGGGCGACGCCTGGATGTGGCTCGACCGTAAGGGGGGCACCGCGCATGCGGACTGTTGCATGCTGGCGCGCCAGGGTGACTGGATCCGTCTCGCCGAGCTGTTGATCAAGGATGGCAATTACCGCGGCGACGAAATCATTCGCCCGGGTTGGGTCGCCCGGATGCTCGTTCCCGCCCATGGCAATGAAACCTACGGCTCCTACATTCGTCTCGGTAAGAACACTGTCCCCGGAACGGAGCCCTATGCGGTCGATGACATATTCGTCATCGCAGGTCAGGGCGGCAACCGCCTCTGGGTGGTGCCGTCAATGCAGATAGCAATCCTGCGGATGGCACCCGAGTCACGCGACGCGGTCGATTTCGACGATACGCGCATACCCAATCTCGTGATTCGTGGCGCGCATGACTATCAGCCCCCGCGGGCTCGACCGGGCGCTGATATTTCCAAGCTCGTGCCCGGCCACTGATGAAAAACAAACAACTGGGATCGCTGTTTCTCGTCAGCGTCATCGACATTCTGGGATTCGGCATCCTCATCCCGCTCGTGCCCTACATGGCCAACCGCTATGGGGCATCGCCGACGGTGATCACCGCCATCTTCGGTGTCTACTCGCTATGCCAGCTCATTGCTGCCCCGTTTTGGGGGCGGCTGAGCGATCGCTATGGACGCCGCCCCATTCTCATGTCCAGCCTCGCCGGCGCGTGTGTGTCGTATCTCATTCTCGGTTATGCCGACAGTCTCGCCTGGCTGTTTGTCTCGCGCATCCTCGGGGGGTTCATGGCGGGCAACATCTCGGCCGCTTTCGCCTACGCATCGGATGTCAGCACGCCCGAGAAACGTGCGGCTTCGCTCGGCATGGTGGGCGCTGCCATCGGCGTCGGCTTCACCCTCGGACCGGCGATCGGCGGCCTCCTGGCGGGAAACGATCCGCAGGCCGCGAGTTTCGTGTTGCCCGCCGCGGTGTCAGCATCGCTGAGTGTGTTGGCTATTCTACTGGTCGCTTTCCTGCTACCCGAGAGCAACACCGCCGAGCGTCGCCGAGAGCACGGTGCGCGGGAGCGTGTCGGTCCGTTGCGCTTGCTGATCGCACGTCCCGGGCTTCGGTTCATTGCCACGGCGGCGCTGCTCGTGACTTTCTCACAAGCTGTACTCGAATCGATCTTCGCGATCTGGTCGTTGAACAAGTTCGGCTTTGGACCGCGTACGGTGGGGCTGCTCATGTTCTGCCTGGCCTGCCTGGCGGTGCTCATGCAGGGCGGCGGGGTGCGTGTGCTCGTTCCCTGGCTGGGCGAGGCGAAGCTCGCGACGTTTGGTGTGTTTGTCTATGTCGCCGGTCTGGTCACGGTGGCGAGCGCGCCGAGTCTCGCGATCACCGGTCTGGGGCTCGCGTTATGCGGAATCGGCGTCGGCTCGTTCAATCCGAGCGCCTCGTCACTCGCCTCCAAGCAGGCGGATGCGCACGACCGTGGCACAGTGATGGGAACGTATCAATCGAGCGGTAGCCTGGCGCGAGTCATCGGGCCGTTCGTTTCCGGTCCGATCTATGCCGCGCTGGGTCCGGGCGCGCCATTTCTCGTGGGCGCCTGTGTCACGCTGCCGGCCGTCTGGTTCATCTGGCGCGTTGGAACGCGCGCCAGTGGGCCTATGGTGCTGGGATAATAGGGCTCAGCGCCACTTCAACCGTTCCGTCGACCACACGCACCTGGTGCGTGGGAAGCGCAACGGTGGCCGGCGGGCCCAGGACGCGACCGTCGCGAATATCGAAAGACGCGCCGTGTAGCGGACAAACCAGGCGCGTCGCCCGCAGCCGCCCTTCACACATGCGCGCGTGCGCGTGGGTGCAGACGTTATCGAGAGCAAACACGCCCTCACGGGTGTGACAGATTACGATCTCGCGGCCATCCAGGACACGCGCCTGCATGCTTCCCTGTGGAATCTCGGCCAGCGTCATTACCGGCACGAACGAAGAGTTGGTCATTTATTTTAAAGCAGGATCTCAGTCTCGAAAATGGATACGGCCTGGCCGATGATCCAGACGCCTTCCACGCTGCCGTCCTTGAATTCCAACTCGACCTCCACTCGGCCGGGGCGATGCAGGGAGTGGCCCTGAATGCCACTGAACGCGGTGCGCCGCTCGCCACGGGCCAGCAGGCCGTGTTGCGCCAGGTAGACGCCGAGGAGACCGTGCGCGTTGCCGCTTACCGGATCTTCCCCGATTCCCAACGCAGGACAAAACATACGCGATTCGGTCAGGTGATCGCCACCAACGGGCATCAGTGTGAATACGAAATAGCCGGCCGCCCCGATCTGTGCCGAGAGTGTGGTGAGTCTCGTCATGTCAGGCTTGAGATGTCGCAGGGGTTCCTGGCCGCGTACGCCGACCATGAGCCGGGTGCTGCTCGATCCAACGATCCGGATCGGACAGCGCGTATCGAGATCATCGGTGGCCAGCGCCAGGGCATCGAGAACCGCGAGGCGCTCGCGGTCATTGAGCTCGCGGCCCAGCGGGGGAGTGCTCTGCCGGATCGCGATGCTGCGATCCTCGGCGGTGCCTCTGACCTCGATGTCAACTGTGCCCGCCTTCGATTTCTGCCGCAGGTGTCGTGGTGCTTCGACTCTGCGTGAGAGCACGTAGTGCGCGGCGACCGTGGCGTGACCGACAAAGCCCGCTTCAGTGCGCGGCGTGAAAAAGCGCGCGCGCAGATTATGGTCTTCGCTCTCAGGTGAGAGGATGAAAGCCGTGTCGGCGTTATTGAGCTCGCGCGCAATCGCGAGCATCTGCGCTTCCGTGAGTCCGTCCGCGTTCAGCACTACGCCGGCCGGGTTTCCGGTAAAGCGCTCGCGAGTAAACGCATCGACCTGATGAACCTGGATCTTCCGCGTCATCGTTATCCTATTCCCGCACGCTCGTGGGGCGCGATTCTAGTCCTATCGCGTGGCCGATGGCGTGCAAGGAATTGCAACGTACAATACTGGAGCGGGAGCGGCCGGCGTGTGAGGGCATTTCTATGGATATTGGGGTCGAGATCAGCCTCTACCCGCTGCAGAGCGACTTTGCCGAGGTCATTCACCAGTTCATCGGGCGCTTGAATGCCGAGGGCCGGTTCAAGGTGGTCTCGAATAGCATGAGCACCCAGGTGTTCGGGCCCTGCGACGAGGTCCTGGACGCTGTGCGGCGCGAGGTCCGCTCGGCCTTCGAGGGCCTCGAAACCGCCTCCGGCAAGGCCGTGTTCGTGATGAAGGTGTTCGGCCCCCTGGCCTCCGTCCCATCCGGAACCTAGCCCCGCTGGCGCCTTGGGCGGGCAACCGGCAAAATGAGGGGTTCCCCAGTACCCCCGCAGTTACCGAGGTAAGTTCATGGCGCTTTTGCGTGTCGTCGATCGCGACGGAGTCGAGCATGAGGTCGATGCAAAGACGGGTCTGAAGGTCATGGAGACCCTTCGCGAGCTCGATTACGGAGTCGCTGCCATTTGTGGCGGTATGTGCTCCTGCGCGACCTGTCACGTCTACGTCGACCCCGAGTGGCAGTCCCGTCTGCCAGCCGCCATGTCGGACGAGCGCGAACTGCTCTCAGAGCTGGCGCATCACCAGGTGAATTCGCGCCTGTCGTGCCAGATCGAATTCACTCCAGACCTTGCCGGCTTGCGCGTCACCGTCGCACCCGACGAATAGACACAATATGTCGACACCCTCAGTCCAGGTCGAGACCCGTGGTCCGGTAGCCGTCGTCCGGCTGAACCGCCCCGAGAGTTCGAACGCCATTAATCTGCAGATGGCCATGGACCTGCTTGCGGCCGCCATGACCTGCGCGCGCAATAACAACGTGCGCGCGGTGGTGCTCACGGGTGCCGGGCGGAATTTCTGCTTCGGCGGTGATCTGCGCGCGATCGCGGCGGAGGGAGTGGATGGTGGCTACCTGCGGGAGCTCACCGGCTACCTCCATTCCGCCATCTCGCATTTCGTGCGCATGGAGCCGCCGGTCATCGCGGCAGTGAACGGCACTGCCGCGGGCGCCGGCGTGGGTCTCGCCGCCATGGCAGACCTTGCTCTGTGTGGCAAGAGCTCGAAGTTCAACCTGGCTTACACCAACGCGGGACTGACGCCTGATGGTGGAACGTCGTTCCTGCTTCCCCGTGTGATCGGCGCCCGTCGGACAATGGAGCTGTTGCTTCTCAATCGCCCGCTACCTGCACAGCAGGCTCTCGATTGGGGGCTAGTCAACGAGGTAGTCGAGGACGGTGAGCTTCTCGAACGGGCTATGGAGCTTGCGGGACAGCTGGCGGATGGCGCTACGGGCGCGTTCGGTCAGACCAAGCGCCTGGTGGCCCATTCGCTCGGCGCGCTCGAGTCGCACATGACGCTCGAGAGCGAGACCATCGCGTCGCAGGCGGCAACTGTGGATGGAGTGGAGGGAATCCGCGCCTTCCTGGAAAAACGCAAACCCGATTTTTCGGGCAACGGTTCACGGTAACTCATGGCCTACGCTATTGTCGTGTTCGTTTTCGCCGTGGCCATCATCGTGGTGCGCGTGTTTTTCAACATGCGCAAGGTGAAACAGGCTAACTCGTCCGAGAGTTGGGACGAGAAGGTCATCGCGGGACTGCGTCAGCGCGGCTACGCTCCCTTCAATTCCTACCCGGTGGATTTCTTCCTGGCGCTTCCGGACGAGGCCGCCGTGCAGGGTGTCCGCGGCCGCCTCGAGACCGACGGGTTCACGGTCGATGTGAAGCCGCTGGAGAACGATCCCGAGTTGCATTTCAGCCTGCACGCCACGAAGACCATGCGGCTCATCGTGCCTGACATGCAGGAGCTGGGACGGAAGCTGACCGCGATTGCTACGGAGTTTCGCGGGCGCTATGACGGGTGGGCGGCGTAGTCGCGGCGGACGAGTTGCCGTCGGCCGCTGGCACCCGACCCGCCGTCGGCCGCCGGCCTAAACGCGCCTAACGCTTTTCCGTCTGCCGCTTGACGGCTTCGGCGGCCGCTGCGATGGCTGCCGGGTCGCCGAGGTAACGGCTACCGAGCGGTTTCAGCTGCGGGTCGAGCTCATAGAGCAGCGGTACGCCGGTGGGGATGTTGAGTTCCACGATGTCCTTTTCCGGGACGTTGTCGAGCATCTTCACCATGGCGCGCAAGCTGTTGCCGTGGGCGGTGACTAGCACGTTACGCCCCGCGCGCAACTCCGGTGCGATCCTGCTGTTCCAAAAGGGCAGCACTCGCGCCAGTGTGTCTTTGAGTGATTCCGCGGCAGGCAGGTCCGCCGGGTTGATACCGGCGTAGCGTGGATCGAAGCGCGGATGCCTCGGGTCATCGAGCTCGAGTACCGGCGGCGGGATATCGTAGCTACGCCGCCAGATCTTCACCTGTGCCTCGCCGTGCTTCTCGACCGTCTGAGCCTTGTTGAGTCCCTGGAGCGCGCCGTAGTGCCGCTCGTTGAGCCGCCACGAGCGCTCGACGGGAACCCACATGCGATCCATTTCGTCGAGCAGGATCCACAACGTGCGAATTGCCCGCTTCAGCACCGAGGTAAAGGCGATGTCGATTGCGAGCTTTTCCTGCAGCAGCTCGCGTCCCGCCTGGGCCGCCTCTTTACGGCCCTGATCTGACAGGTCGACGTCGTGCCAGCCCGTGAACAGGTTTTCCACGTTCCAGATGCTCTGTCCGTGGCGCACGAGAATCAGTTTTCCAGGCATCGAGTCAACCTCTCAGAGCTTCAATCAGCGAGTTTACGCACCGACTCTACGCCAACCGTGAGTGTCGCGAAATCGCTCGCTCCGGCGGTCCGCATCTCCGTAGAAGTGCGCTGCCAGTGGCCGAGGTCCTCGCCGACCGACTCCACCCACGCGGTCACCCGCGCCTGCGCGGCACCGCGATCTTTCCGGGACAGAACGCGCTCGGCCAGACGTCGATGAATCCGTAGCGCGGTGTCACGGAGTCCCGCGCGCGCGATAGCTTGCCACGGACCCTCGACGGACAAACGCTCAATCTGGTCGTGCAGCCAATCTATCCCGACGCGCGCACCGACTTCGAAGTACACCTGGGCGGTCTCGACCACACTTACGTGGTAAGCGAGTGAAAGTTCCACGATGTCCAAAGCGGCATTGTGCGCCTCGAGGCTGGCGACCCGCGTTGCGAGATCTTGCGGCAGTCCGTCTGTGACATATTGTTTGCGATTTTCCTCGAAGCGCTCACCCCATGAGCCGGTGAGCACCAGCCCGATCTGCGCTTCCAACGCGCGTACCCCAGCGCCGAATTCCGCCACGGCGGCATCGACCTGCAACTCGCGCTTGCGATGCGCCAGCAGCCAGTAGGTCATATGTCGCAGCAGGCGGCTGGTCTGGAACGCTGTCTCATACTGCAGTTTGGCCGGCACCTTGTTGTCGAGTGCTTCGATCTGCGCCCACAGGTCGCGCATGCCGAAAATCTCGCGCGCCGCCGAGTAGGCGCGGGCGATCTGCGCGGGCTCGGCGCCCGTGTCCTCCTGCGCCCGTGGGACGAAAGTGGGTCCCATCCGGTTCACGAGGCTGTTGGTGGTTGCCGTGGCGATGATCTCCCGGCGCAGGCGGTGTTGCCCGATGGCGCGTGGGAAGCGCTCTCGTACGGGAGCGGGGAAGTACCGCTCCAGCTCGGAGGAGAGATAAGGGTCCTCGGGCACGTTGGAGGCGAGCAGATGATTGTTGAGCCAGATCTTGCTGTAGGCGAGCAGAATCGCCAGCTCCGGCCGGGTCAGTGAGCTGCCGTTTTTGCGGCGCTCGGCCAGCTCCTCATCGCCGGGTAGGAATTCCAGCGTCCGGTTCAGGTCGCCCGAGCGCTCCAGGGAGTGGATCAGATGTTGGTATTCGGCGAGCCGTGGGCCGGCGTGCAGCTCGAGAATGCTGATCGCCTGGCCCTGCAGGTAGTTGTTACGCAGGACGAGGGCGGCGACCTCGTTCGTCATGCGCACGAGCAGCTTGTTGCGGTCGCCGCGGGTGAGCTTGCCGATCTGCACCAGCGGGTTGAGCAGGATCTTGATGTTGACTTCGACGTCCGAGGTGTTCACCCCGGCCGAGTTGTCGATGAAATCCGTGTTGAGGCGGCCGCCGGCGAGGGCGTACTCGACCCGGCCGCGCTGCGAAAAGCCGAGGTTGCCGCCTTCGCCGACAACTTTCGCCTTCAGTTCCATGCCATTGATGCGGACCGCGTCGTTGGTGCGGTCGCCGACTTCGGCGTTGGACTCGAGACGGGACTTCACGTAGGTGCCGATGCCGCCGTTCCACAGCAGGTCCACGGGCATCTTCAGACTTGCCTTGATGATCTCTGTCGGAGTCGCCGCGGTAGCGTCGATGCCGAGGAGGGTTCGGGCTTCCGCTGACAGCGCGATGGACTTCGCGTTTCGCGGGAAAACACCACCGCCGCGCGAGATCTTCTTGCGGTCGTAGTCGTCCCAGCTCGAGCGCGGTAGATCGAACACCCGGGCGCGCTCGGCGAAGCTCAGCGCGGCATCCGGAGACGGGTCGATGAAGATGTGGCGGTGATCGAAGGCGACCTGCAGCCGGATATGGCGTGACAGGAGCATGCCGTTGCCGAACACGTCACCCGACATATCGCCGATACCCGTCACCGTGAAGTCGGTCTTTTGAATGTCGACACCGATCTCACGGAAGTGGCGCTTGACGCATTCCCAGGCGCCGCGTGCGGTGATGGCCATTTTCTTATGGTCATAACCCGCCGAGCCGCCGGAGGCGAATGCGTCGCCGAGCCAGTACCCGTAGTCGAGGGAAATGGCGTTGGCGGTGTCAGAGAACGTCGCGGTGCCCTTGTCGGCGGCAACTACGAGATAGGCGTCATCACCGTCGCGCCGGACAACTCGCTGCGGAGGTGTGATACGGCCGGAGACAATGTTGTCTGTCAGGTCGAGCAGCCCGCGGATGAAGGTCTGGTAGCAGGAGACGACCTCGGCCTGTATCTCTTCCCGCGTACCGGCCGTAGGCAGGCGTTTCGGGACGAAGCCGCCTTTGGCGCCCACCGGCACGATGAGCGTGTTTTTGACGTTCTGGGCCTTCATGAGACCCAGGACCTCGGTGCGGAAATCCTCGCGCCGGTCGGACCAGCGGATGCCGCCGCGCGCCACGTAGCCCATGCGCAGATGCACGCCTTCGACCCGGGGACTGTAGACGAAGATCTCGAATTTCGGGCGCGGCAACGGCAGGTCCGGGATTTTGCCGGGGTCGAACTTGAAAGAGACGTAGCTCTTTGGCTTGCCAGCGGCGTCCGGCTGATAGAAGTTGGTTCGCAGTGTGGCCTGCACGAGGTTCATGTACGCGCGCAGGATGCGGTCTTCGTCGAGGCTGGTGACTTTGTCGAGATCGGCGCGGATCTGGGCGACCAGCTTGTCGGCGTTGCGCTC
>JAQGOE010000091.1 GCA_028293725.1 Gammaproteobacteria bacterium
TCGGTCTGGTTCACGAGGGCGCTGTAGGTAGCACCGTTATAAGAGACCTGGGTCCCGGCCGTGTAGTACACATCGGGCTGCCAGGCGGACGCGGCGAAAGCGGATCCCGCGCCGAGCATACAAAGGGAGACCATCACCCGGACGTTGTTTCGTCGAGTTAGCATTGACAAATTCATCGCTGAATCCTTCCTGATTCGGTGAGCTACGGTGCTCGAGGCCGTCGCATTGAATCGGAGTGATCGAAACGGTGCAATGTCCTACCAGAGCGACAAAAAACGGTGGTTATGTTGGATTAAGTCACGCCAGTGTGGCGCTTGTAGCAACGCAAGTGGTTGACATGCCACACAACGGGGAAAAGTGGTATTGCCAGGGGAGTCGCGGCACCTAAGAAAGTGGTACTAACAAGCCGCGGCGGATAATATTTTTGTTCCCGTGCTTGAATGTCGTCGCTGACGCCGTGTAGCGACGTTGAATCGAGACCAAAGACGGATAAAGACGAGCCGCGAGATCAGCTCGCGGTGATCATCGTGGGAGAATCAGGCCGCGACGCTCTCGGCCTTCGAATCGGGATAGATGTACCAGTCCACACACCCATAGGCCAACGACGGATCGAGGATCGTCGGATGAGGTGCGGCGACAGCATGTGCAGGTTCGATGGGAGCGTTGCGGAAAGAGCTCTCGAGGATGAGCAACTCCTCCGGGAAAGGGACGGCGGAGAGGATCCCGTTCCGTGTCTGCTCAGATGTAGGCTTCATTGCGAGCTGGCCTCCGATGCTGTGTCAGCATCTTTGCGCCCAATATGTGACGGGGTCATGATGCTCCCGTACCCTCCGCAACGCCAGCCTGAGCGTTGAGGTAACAGGCTCCTAGCCGCTCGCTACCTGCCGCGCTCGATCGTATGCAACGGCACCGTGTTAACTGGTCGCTGCGACGCGTCCTCGCGCCCGGGCGGAACCGCCGTGAGCGGCTGGCACTCCTGCAACGACGCCAAGCAGCGCACGGCGAGCTCGTGGTACTCCCGCGTCCCGACTGCCTTCCAGGCGATCTCTTCTTCGGTGAGTTTGCGAACCTCCCGAGCAGGCGCCCCCGTCACGAGCGTGCGAGGCGGCACGATGAATCCAGCACGAACGAAACTCGCCGCGCCGACCAGAGCCTCCTCGCCTACCACTACGTCGTCCATCAGCACCGCATTAATCCCCACGAGCGCCCCGCGCTTAACTGTGCAGCCGTGAAGGACCGCGCCGTGCCCAATGTGAGCATCTTCTTCGAGTCGGACTTCCTTGGACGGGAAGGTATGCAGCACGCAGTTATCCTGCACGTTCGATCCCGCGCCCATCACTATGCGGCCCATATCCCCGCGCAACGACGCGCCCGGCCCGACATAGCACCGTGGCCCGATGACAACGTCGCCAATCAGTACGGCCTGCGGATGGACGAACGCAGTCGGATCGACGACGGGAATGACGCCCTCGAGGGAATAGACCGGCATGGCTCAGCCGCGCCGTGCCTTGGCAAAGAATGCCTCCACCGCCGCTTTGAATTCACCGGAGCCGAGCTGCTCCCGGAAGGCAGCCAGCTCCTCGTCGACTCGTGCGCTCACGCTGCCAGCCTCACTCCTTAGCAGCCTCTTAGTCGCCATCAAGGCGTTCGGCGGCTGCGCAGCGACGGTACGCGCCAGATTCCGGGCCTCTTCCATGAGCGCCTGATCCTCGACCACCCGGTTCACGATCCCCATCTCGAGCGCCGCGGCGGCATCGAATGGCTTCCCGAGCAACAGCAGCTCGGCGGCCCGGTGGTATCCAATCGCCCGAGGCAGCAGCAGAGAGCTGCCCGCCTCCGGTACCAGCCCCAGTTTCACGAAAGGCATCGACATTTGAGTATTACGGGCGGCGACGACGAGGTCACAGTGCAGAAGCATCGTCACGCCGATTCCGACAGTCTGGCCGTGCACGGCCGCGATCAGTACCTTGCGGAAGGTCGGCAGGAGGCGCAGTAAGCGGACAGCATTGTTGTCATCGCCGAGGTCCGCCTGACTGAGGAAATCATTTAGATCATTGCCTGCGGTGAAGCTCGCGCCCGCGCCACTAATGAGCACTACACGCACACTGTCGTCCGCACGCACCTCATTCAACGCGTCCACGAGCGCCCCATACATAGCCAATGTAATGGCGTTCCGTTTCTCCGGACGATTCAGCTGGACTTCGCAGACGCCGTCGGAGCGTGAGACAACGACTTGATCGCTCATAGGGTCAGCTTGCCTCTGCAACCGGCCGTGCGCAACTCTTGGAGCACCCTACCGTACGTCGCTCCGCGCCGTAGTAGCCTGTGTGTCGGGGGCCATCTCCCCTTTCCCCCACAAGTCCTGAATAGCCTCCAGGCTGCGCCCCTTTGTCTCCGGCACATACCGGATCACGAACAGTGCAGCCAGTACGCTCATTCCCCCGTAGATCCAATACGCGAATCCGTGATTGAACAACGCGTTGAGCGTCGAGTTGCCATCGAGCACCTTGAACGATGCGGACACTACGAGATTCGCCAGCCACTGCGCGGCGACGGCGAGACCCAGTCCCTTGCCCTTGATCGAGTTGGGAAACATCTCCGCCAGTAGCACCCAGGCCACAGGTCCCCATGAGAAGGCGAAGCCACCAATGTAAACCACCACGGCAACCAGGGCGCCCAGCCCCACAACCTTCGCGTTGAACAAACACCCGAGCGCGATCATCGCCGCCGCCATCACCACGGCACCGGCGACGAGCAGGGGCTTCCTTCCCAACCGGTCCACGCTGACGATGGCGACGACCGTAAAGACGACGTTCGCAGCGCCGACGACGATCGTTTGCAACAGGGCGCCCTCAGTCGAGGCTCCCATGTTCTGGAACATGAGCGGCGCGTAGTAGAGGACCGCGTTGATGCCGACGAACTGTTGAAACACCGAGATGAGGATACCCACCACGACGACGGCGGGACCGAACGAGAACAAACGTCCGGAGCGCACTTCCAGGGTGCGCTGGATGTCCCCGAGGATCGAGCGGGCGTCCGCTTCCTCGGTCACCCGCTTCAACTGCGCGAGAGCCTCGTCATTACGGCCTCTTAGCACCAGCCAGCGGGGGGTGTCTGGTACAAACACCAGCAACACCAGGAATACGGCGGAGGGTATCGCCTCGGACGCCAGCATCCACCGCCACCCCACCGACTTCAACCATGCGTCGTTCCCCAGGGAAGCGATATACCAGTTGACGAAGTAGACGACCAGGATACCCAGGACAATGGCGAGCTGGTTGAACGAGACCAGCCGTCCCCGGATCGCACTCGGGGAGATTTCAGCGATGTACAGCGGCGACAGCATGGAGGCAATGCCCACCCCCACCCCGCCCAGAATCCGGTAGAAAATAAAGGGCCACAAGGCGTGCGGCCCCATCTGCCCGATAGTGCCGAAACCGAATTCCGGTACCGCCGAGCCGAGCGAGCCGGCAAAAAACAGCAGGGCCGCGACAATGAGGCCGCCCTTGCGCCCCAGGGCAGTGGAGATCCAGCCCGCCACGGCGGCGCCGATGATACAACCGACCAGCGCGCTCGAGATGGTCCATCCGGACAGGCTGGTGCGCGCCGTCTCGGAGAGTCCGAGCGGGTCGATAAAGTAGGCATCGATAGAGCTCACCGCGCCGGATATGACCGCGGTATCCCAGCCGAACAGCAGACCGCCCAACGTCGCGACGAACGTCAGCCCGACGACGAGCGGTGTATTGAACTTCGCCATCAAATCCCCCTTGAGGCCGTTAGGCCGAGGGGGGAGTATGCGCGACGCCCGGTCGCGGGTAAAACTCTCAGATTCCGGCGGCGGTCTCGCGAATGAGAAAATCCACCACCGCCTGCAGCGCCTCGCGTTGAGTTGCACCGCCGGAACGGGCCTCGTCGAAGGTGCGTAACTGCCGGTGCGCACTGGTCCCGCGAGCGAGGATGGTGCGAATATGTGCTATCTCGCGCTGACACCCCAACACCCGGGCGTCCTCGTCGACCAGGGCGATCAACTCCTCCGCAAGCTGCGCAAAAGGCACCAACTCGCCGCGCGCCAGGTCGAGGAGTTTCTCATCGAAGCTGTAACGCATCGCCCGCCAGCGATTTTCCGCGATGAGCACGTTCGGGTAGAGGCGCCAACTCTGGTTATCCTGCCGCAGGCGGTACAACCGCCGCGCGAGACATACGACGAGCGCCGCGAGACTCATGGCGTCATCGATGCTGGTGCAACAATCCATCACTCGCATTTCGAGCGTGGGATAACGCGGACTGGGCCTGATGTCCCACCACATCTTGGTCGTATTCTCGATAACGCCGTTGCGGATGAGCATATCGAGATGTCGCCGCAGGTCCGTGTAGCTCGTGAAGCGATCCGGCAGCCCCGTGCGCGGCAACGAACTGAACAGCGTGCAACGAAAAGACATCAGCCCCGTCCGCTCCCCTTCCCAGAAGGGTGACGAACAGGACAGCGCCAGCAGATGAGGCACGAAGTACGAGAGCTGATTCATGAGATCGACGCGCAGGTCGTCATCGTCGATTCCGATGTGGACGTGCATCCCACACACCATCAGCCGGCGTGCCGCCGCCTGCATCTCCCGCGCGAGCGCGAAGAACTGTTCCTTCTCGGTGGGCATCTGGCGGGTAGCGCTGCCGAACGGATGAGTCGAAGCGGCGATCGGCGCGAGTCCGTACTTGCCCGCGACATCGACAATGATCGAGCGAAGCCTTGCGAGATCCGCGCGAACTTCGGCGATGGTGCGGCAGACGCGAGTGCTTACTTCGAGCTGACACCGCAGGAACTCGGGGCTGATCTGACTTCCGCCACGCTCCGTGCACTCACGTAGCAACTCCGGTGGCGGATTCTCGTTCACATCGCGGGTGTCGAGGTTGACGAGAAGATACTCTTCCTCGATCCCGAGCGTGAATGGCGGCTCTGCGCTCACTTATTGAAATCCCCCCTCTGCGGTACAGGCAGTATAGCGGGGGTGAGGCTTATCCTTCGAGTTGTGCCAGGGGCATGGGCCGCGCCAGGTGATAGCCTTGCGCGTAATCGACTCCGATGCGCTTCAGCTCATCCAGCACGGCCTCGCTTTCCACCCATTCGGCTACAGTGGCGATACCGAGTGCGCGTCCGACCTTGCTGATCGCCTCCACCATGCTGCGGTCAACGGCATCCGTGGCGATCTGACTGATGAACTGACCATCGATCTTGAGATAGTCGACCGGCAACGTCTTCAGATACATGAAGGACGACAGGCCGGTCCCGAAGTCATCGAGGGCGAATTTGCAGCCCCGCGCCTTGAGCTCGCGCATGAAGAAGGTGGCATTGGACAGACTGGTCACCGCCGCCGTCTCCGTGATCTCAAAACAAAGGGCGCTGGCGATTTCAGGCTCCCCGACCGTGTGCAGAACGAATTCGGCGAATGACTGCTCGTTCAGTGACGTGCCGGAGAGGTTCACCGCCAACAAGGGCAGTGAGCCCCCGGCCTCACGCCGGCGCTTCAGCAGTTCCACTGCGCGGATCACGACCCAGCGGTCGATGATCGACATGACGTTGTAGCGCTCGGCGGCCGGAATGAATTCGCTCGGCGGTACCAGCCGCCCGTCATCGTCGCGCAAGCGGATGGTGAGCTCATGAAACGTCGGTGCCTCCTGCGCGCCGATACGCACGATCGGCTGGAAGAACAGCTCGAGGCGGTTCTCCTCCGCAGCGCGTGTAACGCGGGCCACCCAGTGCATCTCGCGATGGCGATGAGACACTCCATCGGCCTCGTAAACATGGATGCGGTTGCGGCCCTCGTCCTTCGCGGCGTAGCAGGCGATATCCGCAGCGCTCATGATGGCTGCGACATTCTCGGTGTCCGCACTGATCTGAACGACGCCGACACTCGCGCCCACAGAAAGAGTGGTCGCTGCCCAGACGAAACGGTAGTCCTTGATCGCCTGACGGACACCATCTGCCACGCGCGCGGACTGCTCAGGAGTGCATCCCTCGAGCAGAACCCCGAACTCGTCGCCGCCGAGGCGAGCGATGGTATCGGAGGCACGAACGCGCCCCTGCAGGAGTCCGGTCACGTCGCGGAGCAGACGGTCTCCGGCCTGGTGACCACACGTGTCATTGACGACTTTGAATTGATCGAGGTCGATGTAGAGCAGCGCGTACGTACCCTCGCCTCGCTGCGCGCTCAACACCGCGGCATGCAGGCGATTGTCGAATTCACGCCGGTTGATGAGACCGGTGAGCGCGTCATGACTCGCCTGGTAAGACAGTGCGCGCTTGAGACGCCGC
The DNA here is from genome assembly GCA_028293725.1 of Gammaproteobacteria bacterium. Next base: position 6,305 of record JAQGOE010000091.1, read on the forward strand.
TCCTTGGTGACATCGTGAAATACGATGACAGCGCCGATGACCCTGCCCTGTCGGTCGCAGATGGGTGCGGCCGATTCCTGGATCGCCACTTCCTGTCCCGAGCGCGTGAGGAGCACGGAGTGGTCCGCAGCCGGGCCGGTCTCGCCGCGACCGAGCGCGCACACGAGTGGATTTTCGATCGGCTCGCGCGTGATCTCATTAACGAGATTCAGCACGTCGCCAATAGGCCGTCCGCGCGCTTCCGCAAGACTCCATGCCGTAAGATTTTCGGCGACGGGATTGATGTACTCGATGCGGCCTTCCGCATCCGTGCTGATCACCGCGTCGCCGATGGACTGGAGCGTCACCTGCGCTCGCTCCTTCTCGGCAAAGATGGCTTGCTCGGCGCGCTTGCGTTCGGTGATGTTCGCAATCGTACCCTCATAACCGGTGATACGGTCGCCTGCGTCCCGCACGGCGCGTGCATTCTCGAGAATCACAACCTGTTGCCCATCCCTCGTGCGCATGCAGAATTCTGCGTTGCGAATCTCACCTTCGGACTCCACACGTCGCATGAACTCCGTCCGATCAGCGGGGTCCCAATAGAGCAAGGCAACGTTTGGCAGCGCGTATAGTTCCTCCGCACTGCTGTAGCCCAAGATGGTGACGAACGCGGGATTTACGGAGAGCAAACGGCCGTCCCGACCGCTCTGATAAACGCCCTCGGCGATACTCTCAAACAGGCCGCGGAATTTGGCTTCGCTGCCGCGAAGAGCCTGTTCCGCCAGCCTCCGCTCTATAGCGATGCCTGCCAGCTGTGCCGCGTGCGCCATGATGGCGGCTTCTGCCGGCCCGGGCAGCCCCGGCTCGACGCGGTAGACTCCCAGCGAACCGAGCGCCCCACCTTCCGCAGTCTTGATGGGGGTTGCCCACGCCTCGTGCAGACCCGCGGCCAAGGCAGCGTCGCGCTGACGCGCCCAGAGCGTGTCCTTGCCAACATCGGCGAGCTGAATCACGCCCACGCCGACCGGCTCGATGAGGCGCGTGATGGAAGCCAGCACTTCGGAGAGAGGAGCGTTGGTGGTGAGCTGCGCGAAAACCTCACGCTCGGCAGCCGCGACCCGCTCCGCGCGTTTTCGGTCCGAGATGTCCGCGATACTGCCGCGGACCAGGCGACGGCTTCCGCTCGGCAACCGCACCAGGCGCACTTCGCAGGTGATCTCCTTCCCGAATCCGTCGTACAACACCCACTCGTACACCTGCGGCTCGCCTGCGAGCGCCTGTTGTGTATAGGTGCGGGCGAGTTGCGCGGAGGGCGTCCCGTCAGCCTGCAGCGTCGGACTGCGTTCGACTGCTCCCACCTGCAGTAACTGTTTTCGCTCCATACCGAACAGCTTCTCAGCGTATTCGTTAGCGTCTACGAAACGGCCTTCGTCCGCGTCGAAGACGACGATAGCCTCGGGTGCGTGATCGACGAGAAGTCGATAACGCGCTTCGCTCTCACGCATCGCCTGCTCGGACTCGCGCCGTTCGGTTACGTCCCGCAGACACAGAACAAACATTTCCCGGCGCGACAGACGCGCCTTGCTCACCGCGACCTCGGCAGGGAAATACTCACCCCCCTTTCGCTGCGCCCCTAACTCGCGGGACGCGAGATCGAGATGCGTATCGCCTGAGCTCGCGGCGAGCCGGTGCAATGCCTGCGTGATGCTCTCGTGAGTGGCAATCTTCGGGATGAGCTGATCGATGCGCTGTCCAACCACCTCAGCTTCGACGTACCCAAAAACCCGCTCGCCGGTGGGATTGAAAGTCTGTATGACGCCATCCTCATCGACCGTGAGGACCACGTCCTTGATGTGATCGAGGATGACCTGGAGATGCTCGGAACTCTGCTCGCGGGCCTCGTGGGCCATCGCGCGGGCTTCATCGGCCATGAGACGCATCGACTGCACGATGCCGCGCCTCTCCTGGTCGATGGAATCGTAGTGGGCGCTGATCAGGCGCAACAACACGCCAAGGTCGGGAGCCGTGGGACTGTTGCTACGGAGCCGCGCTTCCTTGAGCTGCGCCCGCAGCTGGGCGTGTAGTTCGGGGCTATCTTCCTCGGTAGTGGTCGCCCCCGAGACAGCGTCGGGAGCATTCACCAGCGATCGAAGCGTGGGCGCATTTGACATAAAATGGAGTCGGGACTCCTCGTCAATGCGATTTGAGGCCCGTCCCTGCCACGGGCTGTGCGTCCGCGACTTCCGATTTGGCCGCTAGCTCTGGAAGGCCGTCGCCCACAATCAAGGGGATTGTGAAAATGCGCGTGATGGAATCCGTGCCAAGATCCACGTTTACCGCAGCGGTTACGGTAAAAATGCCGTCCTGTTTGGGAAGCAGCCGGACTACGTGGCGAATGACAGTCCCCTGCGCCGGCTTTTCGACAGCTGGAATATCGCCGCCCTCCACCACAGACACGCTCTCTCCGCCCTGGATCTTGCCCTCGATGTGGTCGATCGCCACCGCGTTAGGAAGGATCGCGAGGTCGATATCGACGGGCTGTCCCGCCTCGGGACTGGAGCGTACCTCGAACTTGAGCCCCACGGGCGGGCCACCCTTACCCGCGCTGACAGCGGCGACCATGTCCTCAGGGGCACGGTTGGACGGGTCGGCCACCCGGTGGAAGGTCTTTTTGGAACCTGAATGAGCCGCGTCTCCGGAAGCGGAGGACGAGGAGCCGCAGCCATTCAGGCCCAGCAGCAGCGAGGCCGCCGCAACGGTCCAGCCCGCTCGGGAGATTCGTGTGGATGTCTTCATGACGTCCGTGCGTAGCCCTTCAAATCCTGATTTAACATGAAGATACCGCGTCTCGGCCGCCGAGCGCACGTCCGACTTGTGTATTTCGTGAGCCACACCCGACAACACGGCTATCCTCGTAGCAGCGGCGGGTCCTCGATCACCTCCACCTGCTCGATGAGATCGCGCAGATACCCTTCCCAATACCGGGCCTCGCCCAACCACGGGAAGGCACGCGGAAAGGCCGGATCGAGCCAGCGATGCGAGACCCAAGCTGCATGATGCAGCATGCGTAATGCCCGCAACGCTTCGATCAGACGCACCTCGCGAAAATCGAAATCGGCGAACTGCGCATAGCCCTCGAGGAGCTCGCTCCACTGCCGCTGCTGCTCCGAGCCGGAGCCCGCCAGCATCATCCAGAGGTCCTGCACCCGCGGACCCATAGCGCAGTCGTCAAGGTCGACGAGCACGGGACCCCGCTCGTTCCAGAGCAGATTGCCCATGTGGCAGTCGCCGTGTATCCGGATGTCACGCACGTCACCGGCCTCCTGAAAGGTCTGCTCGACCCGCTCCAGCAACGTGGCGCTCACCGACTCGTAACGCTCGTGCAGGTACTCCGGCAGCAGCTCCCCGGACAACACCTGCTCGCGGGCCTCCCAGCCCAGCCGCCGCACTCCGAGTTTCGGCCTTACCAGGAAAGGCTGCCGGGCCCCTATCTGATGCATACGCGCCAGGGTCCTGCCAAAGATCTGCCGTGCCTCGGGCGCATCCAGCTCCGGCGCCCGCCCCGCCATCCAGGGAAAAGCGGCGAAGCGAAATTCCCGGTATTTAAAGAGAGTGCGGCCCTCGATGCGCACGGGCGCCGCCACCGGCAGCTCCGCGGCCGCCATTTCCTCGGTAAAAACGTGCTCTTCGTCGATCTGGGCGTCGCTCCAGCGGGCCGACCGATAGAACTTCAGCACCAGCATCCCGCCCGTGCTGCCGAGCTGGTACACGCGGTTTTCGTAGCTGTTGAGGGCGAACATCCGCCCATCGACCTCCAGGCCGACGGAAGCCGCAGCGTCGAGCACGACTTCAGGGCTGAGGCCCGCGAAAGGCTTCACATCCGTGGCGCCGCTTTTGTTTATCATCCCGCCTTTACCATTGCGTCGTCCTCCGCAGGGGATTTCCCATGAATCGCGGCACCATCTTAGTCACCGGCGGCGCGGGCTACATCGGCAGCCACACCGTTCTTCAGCTTCGCGCTCGCGGCGAGCGGGTCGTTGTCCTGGACGATCTTTCGCGAGGATTTCGCCAGGCTGTGCTCGACACACCACTGGTCGTAGGCAAGGTCGGTGACCGTGAAACCGTGCTCAACGCCCTGCGCACCCACGGCGTCGACACCGTCATGCACTTTGCCGCCTACACCATCGTCCCGGAATCGGTGGCTGAGCCCCTCAAATACTACGGCAACAACACCTGCTCCACGCGTAATCTGCTGGAGTGCTGTGTCGAGGCGGGCGTACGCAACTTCGTCTTTTCCTCTACTGCCGCGGTCTACGGTATCCCGGCTGAGGGATACGCCGCGGAAGACACCGCGACGGCACCAATAAATCCCTACGGCACCTCGAAACTCATGTCGGAATGGATGCTGCGGGATGTAGCCGCCGCCTCCCCCATGAAATACGTGGCACTCAGGTATTTCAACGTGGCCGGCTCGGATACAGGCGGAAGGATCGGGCAGGCCACCCCCAAAGCTACACTGCTGGTGAAAGTCGCTGTCGAGGCGGCGGTAGGCAAACGGCCGCACGTCTCGATCTTCGGCACCGACTACGCGACACCTGACGGCACTGGGATCCGGGACTACATCCACGTGGAGGATCTCGCTACCGCTCACCTGGACGCGCTCGAATACCTGCGAAAGGAAGGCGACTCCGCCGTTCTGAACGTGGGCTACGGCCACGGATACAGCGTTCGCCAGGTGCTGGAGAGTGTCGAGCGGGTGGCCGGCAAACGACTCAAGGTCAAGGAGGAGCCCCGCCGGGCCGGGGATCCGCCCGCCCTGGTCGCGAAGGCAGACCGTATACGGGCAGAGCTCGGATGGAAGCCCCGCCTCGACAACCTCGATACCATCGTCGCCACGGCGCTCAAGTGGGAGCAGCGTCTCCTTCAGAACCCTTGGTGACCTTCACGGGGTAGAATGCTCTATGCAGTGGGCCCGTCCCAAGTCATTGAGCGGACTGATGCTCCTAGGCCTGGCGCTGATCGCCGTGCCGCTTCTGGTCGCTATCCTTACCGCCGCCCTCCAGATCCGCTCCCTGGCCGACACTGGTCAGAAGATCGTGGTCGAGGGCGTCAATGCCGCGCGCGCCAGTCAGGAGTTGTTCAGTCAGATCGCCTCGCTCGAGCGCACCGCCCGACTCTATGACGTGCTCAATGACTCGAATCTGCTCGATCTATACCGCCGCCAGGATGCACGCCTCACCGTGACGCGCGAGCAACTCAACCAGCATGCCGCCACGGAAGCGCGTGTCACTCTCGGAGAGGTGGGTGATCTACAGCAGAAGATCCGGGTCAGAGTTCTCTCCATGACCGCGGGGAGCGGCACCGCCAACATGGCTGCCCTGTCGCGGGACTTCACCGCGCTCAGCAGCCTGGTCGATACCGTGTCGACCCAGAGCAACGCGCAGATCGACGCGGAAGTCGCGGCGTTGGAAGAGCAGACCCTGCGTGCGCGCCGGCGCCTCCTTTGGCAGGCCGCGCTGCTGGTACCCCTGACCATCGTCGCAATCTTCGCCCTCACCGTCGCGGTCGGCCGGCCGCTGCGACAGCTCGACCGTGCTATCAGTGAGCTCGGCCAGGGCACCTTCACCAACCAGATCGCAGTTTCGGGCCCGCACGATCTGGAGCGCCTCGGTGGCCAGCTCGAATGGCTGCGCCAGCGCCTCCTCGATCTCGCCCACGAGCGGAACCGATTTTTAAGACACATGTCGCATGAGCTCAAAACGCCACTCGCCAACATCCGGGAAGGTACGGAGCTGCTCATGGACGGCGCCGTGGGGGAGTTAGACTCCAACCAACGCGAGGTGGCCGGCATCCTTCGCGAGAACGGTATCAAACTGCAACGCATGATTGAAAACCTGCTGTCCTTCAGCGCCTGGCAGACCTCGAGCATCGGCATCGACTCGAGTGAATTCCGCCTGCGTCCCGTAGTGAAACAAGTGCTGGAGAACCAGCAACTCACCCTTCTCTCCCAACGTGTGCGTCTGGACGTCCGTGTCGACGACGTCACCCTTATCGCGGATCGCAGCAAAATCCGTCTCATTCTCGAAAACCTGGTGTCGAACGCGGTCAAGTACTCGCCGAAAGGAGGCACGATTCACCTGAAGGCGCGCACGTCCGGGAAGCAGTTTGTGCTCGACGTGGCCGACAACGGGCCCGGTGTCCCCATGGAGGATCGTGAACACGTGTTCGAAGCTTTCTATACTGGCAGGGCCGCGAAGAGCACCGCCGTCAAAGGCACCGGCATCGGCCTGTCGGTCGTACTCGAATTTGTCTCGGCGCACGGCGGCACCATCGAGATCATCGACGGCGAGTACCCCGGCGCCCATTTCCGCATCACCATGCCCATCAACACGGCCGATAGCGGCGTACCGGCCGGCCTGCAAGCCAAGGCGCAAGCGCATGCGGCATGAATCCGTCGTGGCGCCCAAGCACACGCTCGCAGCACGCACCGTAAGTGTGACACTCGTCACAACTTTGATGATCTGCGGATGCGCGAGCGACTTGTTCCAGCAGCACGAACACCCAACTCATGACGTCACGCCGGTCGTAAACCGGGCGGCCGCGACCTCCACGGTGTTGGCCGACGACCTGCAACTACTGCAGACGTTGGTAACGGGCACGCCCTCAGTGCAGGCGGAAATCGTCGCCACGGCCCAACGCGACTACGAAACAGCCCCTACACCGAGCCGGCAGCTGCGTTTTGCGCTGATTCTGGCCACTCCCGGCCATCCGGGGACCGATTTACCTCGGGCACAACGGCTGCTGCGCGAACTTATGGCAAATCCTGAGATGCTGATGTCCAGCGAGCGGACGCTAGCATTTTTGGAACTGCAGCAAATTGACGACCATTTGACGTTGGAGGGAGAAAATCGCAGGCTGCAGTCTGACGCTGTACGCGCTGACAGGGAGCGCCTGGCAAACGTGAATCACCGTCTCCAACTGGAGACAGATGAGAACGGACGTTTGCGCAAGGAACTCGAGGAGGCGCGTGCGAAGCTCGATGCGATAGCCAACATCGAGCGTTCGCTGAACGAGCGCAAACCCAGCAACGAAGGACGACCACAGTGAACATTCCCGCGAGCATGTTGCATCCCGAGCCACGAAGGACGACGACCTTGAACCAGATCGGCAAACGCAAAGCGCGAATTCTCGTGGTCGACGACGACCCCGGACTGCTGCGCCTGTTGACTATCCGGCTGCGCGCGGAGAGTTATGACGTCGAGGCGGTTGAAAGCGGTGTGCTGGCACTGGCGGCGGCGAGCCGATTTCGACCCGACCTGGTCATCACCGACTTGCGCATGGATCACATGGACGGCATCGGGCTCCTCAAGGAGTTGCAGAATCGCTGGCCGGGCCTGAAGGTCATTATTCTGACCGCCCATGGGACCATTCCAGACGCGGTGCAGGCCACGCAGATGGGCGCGTTCGGCTTCCTCACCAAGCCGGTGGACAAACAGGAGTTGCTCGACCAGGTGCAGAAGGCTCTGCGGATCTCCGGCTTCGGCACCTCCGATGAGGACTGGCGCTCCGAGATCGTCACGCGCAGCTCGGCGATGGAAGAGAAGCTCGCGCAAGCTCACATGGTCGCGGGCACCGATGCGCGCGTCCTGATCACCGGTGAAAGTGGAACGGGTAAAGAACTGCTGGCCCGCGCCATCCATAAGGCGAGCCCGCGTCGTAACAAACCTTTCGTCGCCATCAACTGCAGCGCCATGGCGGAGAACCTGCTCGAGTCGGAGTTGTTCGGCCACGAGAAGGGCTCGTTCACAGGTGCCACGCGCGCGCACCGTGGACTCTTCATGGCTGCTGACGGCGGTACGTTGATGCTCGATGAGATCGGCGATATGCCGATGAGGCTGCAGGTAAAGCTGCTGCGGGTCCTGCAGGAGAACGTCATCCGTCCGGTCGGCAGCACCGACGCGATTCCGGTGAACGTACGCGTCATCTCCGCTACGCACCGCGATCTGCAAAATCTCATGAGCGCCGCGCAGTTCCGCGAGGACCTCTACTACCGTCTGAATGTCGTCCACATCGAGATGCCGCCCCTGAACCGGCGCCGTGAGGACATCCCGCTGTTGGTTGCGCACTTCCTGGCGCAGATTGCGAAGGAAAGCGGCGTTCGGAAGATTTATGCCCCCGAGGCGGTCGAGTTGCTCGCCACAGCCGACTGGCCGGGCAACATCCGCCAGCTGCAGAACGTAGTGCGTCAGAACGTCGCGCTGTCGCAGACGCCGATCATCCCGGTGGAGCTCGTACAGCAATCTCTCGGCGGCGGCCCGGGTCGGTTGCCCTCCTTCGATGAGGCGCGCGACGAGTTCACTCGTAGCTACCTGTCGCAGATCCTGCAGATCACGGGCGGCAACGTCAGCCAGGCGGCACGGCTTGCGAAACGCAACCGCACCGACTTCTACAAGCTGCTCGCCCGCCACCAGCTCACGCCCGAGGAATTCAAGCAGCGCTAGCGCCAAGACCAGCGAAGGCTGGTCAAAAGCTCCGGTTTGTGTGACGGTCGGCTTCCGGGTTATATGCGGAAGCCGTAGTCATGACAGAGCGCGAATGGAGCGACGTCGACCGTTATTTCACTGATCTTCTGGTTCGGCCGGACCCCGCTCTGGCGGCCACCCTGGAGGCCAGTGATGCAGCCGGCCTGCCGCCGATCAACGTAGCCGACAACCAGGGTAAGTTCCTCATGCTCCTCGCCCTGGCGCGGGGAGCACGCAACATCCTCGAGATCGGTACTCTCGGTGGATACAGCACCATCTGGCTCGCGCGCGCACTTCCCTCCGACGGACGCCTGATTACCCTCGAGGCCGTACCGACCCACGCGAAGGTAGCTCGCGAGAACATCGAGCGCGCGGGCTTCGGGAAGACGGTGGAGGTCCGGCTCGGGCGCGCCAGCGACACACTTCCGCAGCTCGCCGCGGAAGGGCTCGGGCCCTTCGACTTCATTTTCATCGATGCCAACAAGTCCGGGTATCCGGAGTACTTCGAGTGGTCGCTGAAGCTCGCCCATCGCGGCACCGTCATCGTCGCGGACAATGTGGTGCGGCATGGCGCTGTCATCGACGGCCACAGCCGTGACGCGAACGTCATCGGTGTGCGGCGTTTCATGGAGTTGGTTTCGCTCGAGCCGCGTGTCAGTGCGACTGCCATTCAAACGGTGGGGAGCAAGGGGTACGATGGGTTCGCGATGGCGGTTGTGATCGACTAACTGGCGAGTCAGCCTCGCTTGATCGAGACGCTGGTACGCAAAACAGCATTCCCATGGATTTCCCCGGCAAACACCGCGGTGTGCGCCGGCTTCCTGGCGTCGAAGCCGCCAGAGAACCAACCGAGCGGCGGATCCTCGCGACCTTTCACGAGCGCCGGTTCGAGCCCGTCGTAACAAGTCAGGATGACCCGCTCGTTGTCCCTGCTCGCGGTCACCGAATTTCCTGCAACCACCACGATACATTCGGGTGCGAAGTGCCAATGGATGGCGACAGAGTGCACAGCGCTACAGACTAACTCGTCCGTGATCGCGAGGCTCGAGATACCGGCCGTATAGCGCCAGGTGCGGCGGTGACGAACCGGGTCGGACAGCCGCCGGTAACCATCATGATGCGCGGCGAGCGTCTGCTCGTCGCCCGAGGCACGGAACGTTTCCACGACGGCGTTTGCGTGCTCGAGCCAGAGGAAGCTGCCGCCGTACTCCGACTGATCCTTATCGTCGACGACGACGGTGTTATGTGCCGCCGTGCTGCGGAAGTAGCGGCGCCAGGGCTGCGCGCTGTAGGAGAACGTCCCTGGATCGATGAGGATCGGCTTGCCGGCAACGCTCAACGTAAATGCCAACGCGTCCGCATGTCCATGCGCCGCGATGGCCAGATATCCAAGCGGTCCAGCGTCGGCAACGAGACGCACCTCGCGGGGGGTCTCGAAATCCTCGCCGAGAATGAAATAGCCGCCTTCCGGGAAGGCGCGCCGCACGGGAAAAGCCTTGGACGCGTCTATGTCAGCGAAAGCCGACGCAGCCTCGTCGCCCAACAGCCAACGGCTCTTGTCGTCGAAGCGCCCGCTTTTGGCCCGCAGCGCCGGCCGATTGAAGAGCACCGCGCCCGTGGCAAGAAGAGAGCGAAACACGTCCGTGTCGGCCGGCACGAGCCGCAGGAGCACGCCCTCATCCGCGTCCCCAATCATCGGCACATTCCCACCGACGTCCATCACACTCGCAATGAACTCGAGCATGACCTCCAACCGTCCCCAATACTCCTTCCCGAAGTCACGCCCGTTCGCCCGCGCCACGAGGCCCGCTACCAGCATCATGTCCGCGACGGCGTGGTGATACCAGATTGCCTGTTCCTTGTTAACGCCGTCGGCAAAGGTTTGCGCCAGCGCCTCTCTCTCCAACTCCGCGCGCGCCTGCCGGGCCCACTCCGCGCTTTCCCGCCACAGCGGCCAGGTCAAGGCGCCCACCAACAACCCCGTGGCCTCACCCAACAGATGATTGTTCGCCGAGGAGTGCCGCGACCAATGCCGCGGAATGAAATGGCAGTGACGATAGATGGTCTCGAGCCAGCGGGCTCGAAACGCCCGCCCCTCGGGGCCCGCGAACACCGTGGCGTCATCGCCACCGAGCAGGAACCACGCAAACGACCAATTTACCAACCGCACCGCGTGCTCGAGACTCACGCACCAGTTCACGCCGCGCGGATACGGACATTGGTCAAACCAGGACTCGAGCATCGTCCGACAACCAACGGCGTAACGCTCGTCGCGCGTCAGGTGCCACGCCTGCGCAAGAGTCACCAACTCCAGGTGTCGGTTCGGCTCCCAGAGATACTTGACGTCACCGACCAGCGCCGGATCGCGGTAGTTGAGCTCCTTCCCGAACACCAGCGGCGCCTCGGTCCCGGTGCGTGGATCGACATTCCAGCGAGGCGGAAACCCGAGCTGCGCGCCATGCAACGAGAAGACATCGAACACCCCGCTCAGAATGCGGTCGGCGGCGCGCCGATAGCGCTCGACGTCGAAGTCGCGCGGCCGCCGCGCCAACCATGGCTTCCCACACTGCCCCTCGGGAACCGATGGCCGCGCAAGCCCGATCCCGGCCCGCTCTACCGTGCCCTGGATTTTCCGCCCCACGCGAAAGCCCACCTCGGAGGGGCTCATTGCCTTGAGGCGGCTCAAGGTCCAGTGTATGCGCGAAACGTCCACAAACTATTCCCCAAAAAATTCCACAGGAATACTACGGCCGTGGCACACACCTGGGCGAGTAGGTAGTACACCCCAGCCGCGCCAAGTACCTGCATCAGCACAAAATTGATCACCAGTCCCACCGCGGCCAACGTCACGAACTTCGCCGCGGCCGGCCCGTGGGGCCGCTCGCTTTGGAACGTGAAGTGGTAATTCAACAGATAGTTGCCGGACGAGCTGGCGACGAACCCGATCGCGGAGGCGAGCGCGGGCCACATTCCCCACTCACGCACCAACACGATCAGGATCAGATACTGGATCCCCGTGGCCACGGCGCCCACCAGCCCGAATCGCATGAGCGTGCCGAGCCAGGCCCTCACACGTGCTTCTCGATGATGTACCGCGGCCGCGCCTTGGTCTCCTGGTAAACTTTCCCTAGATACTCCCCGAGCACTCCGGTGCACAGAATCTGAATCCCTCCCAGCAGGTAGATGGGCAACAATGTCGACGTCCACCCTGGCACCGCCCGATCCGTGAACAGCCGCACCCACAACGTCCACAGCCCCATGGCGCCGCTCAACAGGAACACCAGGAACCCGATTCCCGTGATGAACCGTAACGGCGCCACCGAAAACGAGGTGACCGCATCGAGCGCCAGGGCGAGCATTTTCCGCAGCGGGTACTTGGACTCCCCGGCGAAGCGCTCGCTGCGCGTGTAGTACACGATGGCCGACTTGAACCCGATGAGCGGCACCATGCCCCGCAGGAACAGGTTCACCTCGCGGAAGCTCTTGAGTGCCTCGATGGCCCGGCGGCTCATCAGGCGGAAATCCGCGTGGTTGTAGACAGACTCCGCTCCGAGCGCGCTGATGAGACGGTAAAATCCCTGCGCCGTGGCGCGCTTGAAGAAGCCATCGCTGGCCCGGTTGTTCCGGACACCATACACCACCTGCGCGCCACGGGCGTATGCCTGGACCATTTCCGGAATGACCTGGATGTCATCCTGCAGATCGGCATCCACGCTCAACAGCACGTCCGCATCGCAGGTGTACAACCCTGCCAGCAAGGCATTCTGATGCCCGCGATTGCGCGACAGCTTGATCCCGCCAATGCGCGTATCCGAGTTTGCCAGCCCCTCGATCATCTCCCAGGTACCGTCGCGGCTGCCGTCGTCGACGAATACAACCTGACTGCCCGCCGCCACGCGACCGTCCGTCATCATTCCTTGCAACAGAGCGATCAGGCGGCGCGCCGTCTCCGGCAGCACTTCCTCCTCGTTGAAGCACGGAACCACGATTCCGAGCCGCGGAATGACATTGACGTCGCTGCTCGACACGGACTCTCCCTCGCTGCGAGTCTCACCCGGGAGGCGCGGGGATGGCGCACTGCCCGTCCGCCGCTTTTTCGATGCAATACCGTCTCTCTTCCGGGACCGTGGTGCGATCGGAAGGGTTACGCCTGGATTCCTGAAAGTAGATCGGCCACTGCGCATCGTATCCCGCCTCCAGAAACTCTCGTAGCGCGTCCCGATGCCATGCCGCCGCCTTCTCGACGAAGTCGACGGAGCATCGCGCACCGCGCACCTGTATTACTTTGCTGTCACCCACGTCGACAGACCTGATCCGGATCGACCGATCGAGCTCCACGAGCGACAGCATCATGTAGTGGGGCTCTTCCGCAAACGCCAGCACGTTACCTGAGCAGGTGCGTGCAAATGCGCGGCCCTCATTCCTCAGCAGCATGAACAGTTCCTGCTTCGCGTCATGATCGAGAGGAAATGCGCCCATCGGAACCGACTGCGTCGCCCGGCGCCCCGTGAGCAGCGGAAATGTCCACTGATAATGCTGCTCGAGCGTGTTATGAGAAACTTCCGCGATCGCCTGGTTGGAAATGACCAGGAGCGCCGCGGCGGGAATCGCCCATTGCGGACGGGCCGCTCGCGTCAATATCAATGCGATGGTCAACGCGACCGCCAGTGTGACCAGGATGAGATGCCGGCCCGGCGTCGAATTCGGGAGCCAGAACGCCAGCGACGGCAATGCCAAAGCCAGTATCGCAACGGAATTGACGAGCGGCAGCGCGCGTGCGGCACGCATGCAAACCAGCCACAGGAAGGCCAGCATGGTCGCCACTCCGCTGCATAGAACGACGACAATGAGACCGCGTGGAACGGTATCCGTCTTGTAGAAGGTCGCGAAGAACGTGGCCACGAAGCCCGCCTTGCCGCCCGGACCGCTGCTGAATGAGTGCGCTTGAAGGACGAGAAACACGGCGAAAGCGGGAATCAGCACCGCGAGCCGCTGCCCCGCCGCTTGCAACCAGGTCCGACGCGAGTTCAACTCGCGGTCACCGGCGACGAGCGTTATGAAGGGAAACGCGAGTACGAAATCCCCACGCATCGTCAGCGCCGCCGTCAGAGCGGCGAAAGCCGCGACTCCCGCCAGGAGCCGTCGCCCGGGACGCAGCTCGATATCCGTAACATAGGTCAGCAGCCATGCCCCGAGCAGAGTCAGAGCGATCCCCGGCACCTGCGGATGGCCGCTGGTGCCGAGATCGAGAAATACGGGACTGAATCCAAACAAAACGCAGGTCACGACGGCCGCCGCAACACCAAACAGCCGCGCAACGTACAGCGCCAGCATCCCCATGGCGACGACAGCCGACCCGTACCCGATGAAGTTAATGGCCGCGATGAGTGCCGATGAATCGAGGAGCACCGGCTGCGGCAGGAGATGATAAATCGCGGCGTAGTAGCCGAAGCTGACTTCCAGGCCGTAGTGGTAACCGGCCGCCTCGTGCAACCCGGAAGAAGCACCGTACAGGATGGCCATCGCAGTCCGCTCGAGGTCCGGCTCGCCTACCACGTCGTGGAACACGAACGGCAACACCGCAAGCGCGTACAGAACGGCCGGAACGGCTAACAGCCATCGGCCGGGATTGAGCTGCGGGACGGCCACCCGTCGTTGCAGGATTGTACTCATTGCCCGCAATCCTCGGACGAAACGACTCCGCCGCCCTCAGACGGCGTGCGAGCGGGTGACTTCTGTCCCAACCGGCGATGCGGCGCGATTGCCGGCAACAGCCTCCGGGTAGCGGACGACCTCGTCGACCTGGTAGTCCTTGATATCCCGGGCATGGGTGAAAATGATGAGCTCACCCAGCAAGCCGAGCGCGAGCAACTGCATACCCAACACCACGAGCAATGACGACAGCAGCAGGGCCGGCCGGTCGGCCAGCGGGTGCTGGAACACGAGCCGGTCGATCGCGAGATACGCCACCAGCAGGGCACCGATCACAAAAGTCGTGGCTCCCACCATGCCGAAAAAGCGTAGCGGCTTCTTCGTGAAGCGCACCAGGAAGAAGACGGTGAAGATATCGAGGACCCGATGCAGGTATTCCTTCGGCGGATAGCCCGCTTCATTACGATCCAGCGGGGACTGCGCGACGTCGACTTCGACGATGCGGAATCCCTGGCGGTTCGCCAGAACGGGCAGAAAGCGATGTTGGTCGCCGTAGAGGGAAATCTCATCCAACACCCGCCGCTTCATGGCGCGGGCCCCGCAACCCAGGTCGTTGAAGCGTTGCCCGCCGGTCGCGATCAAGCGGTGAAACGCGTCGCGGCGGATGACCTCGAAACGACTGCCAACGCGCGGCCAGCGCCGCCCGATGGCGACATCCGACTTGTCCAACGCTCGCACCAGCTTACCGAGCTCCGCGCCCTGGATCTGGTGATAGGCCGGCGCGGTCACGATCACACGGCCCGAGGCACGCTGGAACCCCGCCATGAGCGCGGTCGCCTCGCCGAATCGCTTGGTGAGACTGATGACAATGAGGTTCTCACCCCGCTCGAGCAGACGCTGCAAGGTGGCAGCGACCTCGGGCCGCGGTCCATCCAGGACCACGATGAACTCGTAGGGCACATCGAGGCTCGCGAGTCCGACTTTGTACTCCGCGTAGAGCGCCGCGAGGTCGGCGGCATGACGTTTGCCCACCGGCATGATGACCGACAGGGGCAGGCGGGCAGGATCAGAAGTGGCGGTCGTCATGGATGGACTCACTGAATGATGAGGGAGCGGACCCGGATCTGCTGGGTGAGTCCCGAGAACTCGTGCTCACGCATGTCGCCCAGCTTGTAGACGAGCTCACCGATCGCGCCGCTTCCCAGGAGGATGATGGCCGAGCTGAGAAAGATCACCCCGCAGCCGGCGATGGGCAACGAGTAGGTTCCGTCCGAAACGAGAGTCACGATCGTCGTGGCAAATGCAACAGTCGCCGCAAGCAACATCGGTACGGACAACATGCCGAACCACAACATCGGCCGGGCCGTGAACGAGGCCACGGTCTTGATCACCATGAGATCGAGCAGCACTTTGTAGATCCGCGAAAGACCATATTTCGACTGTCCGAACTGGCGCGCGTGATGCTGCACCTTGATCTCCGCGATCTTCGGCCCCGCGATCGAGGCCATCGCGGGAATAAAACGGTGCATTTCGGAATACAGAGGGATCTTCTTGATGAGCGAGGCACGATAGGCTTTGAGCGAGCAGCCGTTGTCCTTGATCGGCACCCCCGTCACCTTCGCAATCAGCTTGTTGGCGATACGCGAAGGGATTTTCCGCGACACCAGTTTGTCCTGCCGGTCGAAGCGCCAACCCACGACGATGTCGTAACCCTCGTCGATCTTGCGTAGCAGGGCACCGATATCCGCCGGATCGTTCTGCAGATCGCCGTCCATGGTCACGATCACATCCCCGGAGGACTGCGCGATGCCGGCCGCCATGGCCGGTGTTTGGCCATAGTTCCGGCGGAACTTCACCAGGCAGACACGGGGGTCGGACCGAGCGATCTCGTCCGCAATGCGCACTGTCGCATCCCTGCTGCCATCGTCCACAAAGACGATCTCGAACGAAATCCCGAGCGGCGCCACGGCGTGAGTAATCGCCGCATACAACGGGCGGAGGCTATCCTCCTCGTTGTAAAGCGGCACGACGATGGAGAGCTCGGGTGTCATGCTCAGTAGTACGGGCTGTCGTTACGCTCGGTCGAGCGATTCAACACAACACCCATGAGATTCACCTCCGCCAATACCTCCTTGGCATTCGCCAGCGTGCGGCGGGCGGTCTGCCCCTGTGACACGACCAGCAGGAAGGTGTCGACACGCGGCGCAAAGGCGAGAACGTCGTCCGTGACCAAGAGCGGTGGCATGTCGAACACAATCACCCGGCGCGGAATCTGCGCTTCCAGGGCGGTGAGAAACTCTCCCATACGGGGAGAGCCCAGCAGCTCCGAGGAGTTCTCGACGGAGGACGCGTTCGGGATGACCGCGAGCCGCTTGACCCCGATGTCGTAGATGATCTGATCGAGCTCCACCTGGCCTGTCAGGTAGTCCGTCAGGCCGTGCTCGTAGCTCATACCGAGGTAGTTACCCAACTGCGGCCGTTGCAGGTCCAGGTCGACCAGAAACACGGATGTGTTGACATCCTGCGCGAGAGCGAGCGCGAGATTGACCGAGGTCAGGCTCTTACCCTCACCGGCCATCGTGCCGGTGATGCCGAGCGTGAACCAGTTGTTCGCTGCCAGCCGGTGCAGAACCCGCGTGCGCAAAATTTTGTACGCCCTGGAGATACCGACGTCCGGGACCCGGAGCAGCACGCGGTTTCGCTCCATCGCCTGCGGGTCGACCGGTGCCGGCCGGTACTGCACCGGAACGAAGTTCTCCGGCAACGGCGGCGGCGCAGCGGGCGGCTGCCGCCCGATTCGGGAGGGGGACAGCGCAGGCCCCGGCATAGCGGCCGTGCGCTCGTGCGCCGAGCGGCGCATGACTTCTTCGATCAAGCTCATGAGAATTGATACCTCATCGCACGGTCAGTAAAAATTGCGGACGGTCACAACGATCGCCGTACTGGCGACCACCACGCACGCTGTCAGAGTCGCCATTCGCCAGCGCGCCCTACGAGCGCTCACGGCATCCTGGATCTCTGGAATGACTCCCAGGGGTGATAGATCCAATACACGACGCACATCCCGGCTCCCACGTACGGTCTGGTCCACGCTCTCGGCAACCACGACGGCCGTCAGGGAGAGCAGGATCGCAAGCATCACGCCTATGGCTGCAATCGCGACCCGCTTCGGCTTCGCTGGTTTGGCCGGCACCGACGGCGCCTGCACGAGACTGAGCTCGTCGCTGCGGCCACTGGTGATGGCGGCGCTCGTCAGCTCCGAATCCATCATGCTCTTGTTGATTTCGTCGTACTTGGCGTGGGCGACCTCCAAGTCACGGGTGAGCGTCTTGTATTCACGCTCGGTTTGAGGCGTCTGCTCGACGCGTCGTTCCATTGTATCGAGCTTGGTTCGCAGCTCACCAGCGCGGCGATCGAGGCCCGCGATCTGCGTGTCCATCGCGTTGATCTGAGTCTTGAGCTGCACTACCGCAGGACTTCCCACAACGTTGCCCGCGTTGACCTCGCCGGAGGCAATGCGGGTCTGGAGGGTCTTGATCTGCCTCTCGATCCGCTTCACGTCGGGGTGATCCTCGCTGTAGCGCTGCCGGGCCTGCGCCAGGATCTGTTTCTGCGCTTGCAACTGCGCCGACAACGACAAGCTGTCGATTGCGCCACCGCCAGCCTTGATGGCGTCAATCTGACGACGCAGGGCAATCATGTCAGGATGGTTCTCGTCGTAAGTCGAGAGTTTCTTGCTGTACTCGGCCTGCAACTGCTGCAGCATGCCCTCATCCGTTCCAGCGTTGCGCGCCTGCACCAGCTGCTGCTCCAGAAAGATCTTGTCCTGACGCAAGGCGCGCTGCTGCTGACCTATGTCGTCAAGGTCACGCTGCGTACGGTCCAGCAAGTTCAGATTCAGGTCCGTGAGCTCGGGCAGATTGCCGAAATTCTTCGCTTTGAAGATCGCGAGCTTGGACTCGAGGTCGGCGATATCCTTGCGGTACTGCTCAGCCTGCACGTTGTAGAACTGGGCCGCGGCCTTGGCGCGGACCAGCAGGTTACCGCGGCTCACCACCATAAATTGATTCGTCAGCCACGCGGAGGCTTTCTGGGCGATCTCCGGATTGCGGCTACCGTACTGCACGGTAAACGCCGAAATGATCTCGCGCTCACGGCTGCTGTCCGGATCGAGCACCGGCATCTTGACAGTCTCGACCCGCGTCTTGCGATTAATGTCCTTCATCGCATCCTCGAGAGTCCCGTCGGCCGGCACCGCTTCCGGTACATCCTTGACCAGCTTGGTCAGACTTCGTGCACTCATCACCGATTCCGACAAGCTGGCCACGTACTGATCCATGTACGATTTTTCGCGGCTGGCTCTCTCCTTGTCGGTCGGCAATTGGCCCGACACGGTCGCGTCCGAGAACGTGATGAGCCCGGTGGAAACGTAGACGTCCGGGAGCCCTATGGCGAGTGCCAGCGCGATTGCAAGGATCGGCAAGCCGATCGACACGAGCAACAAGCGCCGTCGTTTGATGGCGGCAATGTAATCGGAAAAGTCCGGGGTGTTCAGCGTCTCGCTCATTGGGGCCTGTCCAGTGGAAGTGCGTTGTAGTTGGTGAGCGGCTTGTAACGGCTCGGGGGTTGCCAGATGACCGAGACTGCTATGCCGTTGGAGGCCGCGTAGGGCTCCCCCTGAAAGCGCTGCCAGGTGAAGTCGTATTCGGTAGATAGCCGATAGTTCGTCGTCAGCTGATACTGGAGAGCCACGCTCGCGGCGGCGTAGTCACTGCCCTGTACACCGAGAATGGTCTGGCTCGCGCCGCGCACGCGGACCCCGCGAGCGGCAACCACAGCATACAAACGAGGCTGTAGCGCACGGAGGATCCGGAAACGGATCTCGTCGTGTTCGACAACTGCACCGGCAGCACTCGGCGATAGGTCACGGACGCCGTCCAGGATGTACTGCGAGAGCTGGTACGTCCAGACGACTCCGGCACCGCCTACTGCCAGCGTCTTGTTAATGACGCCGTCGACCGCCGTGTTGGCATGAACTTCGTTCAACCCGACACGCACATAGGTCTGTATGGTGTCGGTGGGCTTCGTGTCCCACTGCGCTTCCACGCCATAGCGCTGGGTGTTGGTCGACGAACTCCGCACCTGTCCCGCGTCGGCTCCAGTTCCGAGGTTCGTGACCTGGTCGGGCATGAACTCCGCAAAGAGTGCACGGAAGATGATGTCCTGGCGCTGGGTAAGGTCGTACTGGAGACCGGCACTGCCATAAAAGTCCTTGAAGCCCACCTGTACGTACTGCGCCTGCTGCTGCGCGGTGAGCCCGGAGTTTCCAGCCAGGTTGTTGCTGAAGTTGGCGTTCTCGAGCACTGCGTTGAGCTGGAGGTGATAACGCGGCGTGAAGTCGTAGGTCATCTTTGGAGCGATCTGCTCCAGTTGCCGCCGGTTGTGAATGCTGACGCGGCCGGTCGCCTCGCCGACCACCTGGCCCAGGTTGACGCCCGGAAAGTCCGCGGCCAACAGCTCGGACGAGATGACCGTCTCGTTGGCATAGCTCGCGGTTCCGCTGTACGTGGCCCGTTGGGCACGGTATTCGCCGACGATATTCAGGAAACCATCGGTGGATTGATCCTCGTGATCGTCGGGGAAAAAACTCGAATGGACCCGGGGGACGATATCCACCTCGCCGCGCGGATCATTCAGCGAAAAGCCCATTGCCGCATCAACCAGAGTGCCGTAGGCCGGTATTTTCGGCGTCCCGCTCTGCGCCAGACGGTAGTTGTCGTTGTACTGACCGCCTACTTCGACGCGTGGATTGAACTCCCAATTGTCCGCGCGCGCCTTACCCGCCACGAGTAACGCCGAGGCCATCGTCGCGCCCGCCAGCGCCGCCTTTGCGGCCGCCGTGTATGAGTTACGGAACGACGACGACATCGCCAGCCTGCAGCATGATGTTCTGATCAAGGTTCCTGCCACGCACGACATCCGTGTACTTGAATGGCAGCGCCTGCTGCTGGCCGGTGTCGTTGCGCCTCAAAATCATGATGTCCCCGAGAGATGCGAACGGCGTCGTGCCGCCCGCCATACTCAGCGCCTGCATGACATCAACGCGCGGATTGACGACAAAGTCACCGGGCTTCTGTACCTGCCCGATCACATAAACTTTATTTCCCTTGATCTCCTGGATTGACACGGTGACCACCGGATCGGAGATGAACTTCTTGAGCTTCGCAGTCAGCTCCTGTTGGAGTTCCTGCACCGTCTTGTTGCGGGCGTCCATCTGCCCGGCGAGCGGGAAGGAAAACGCACCGTCAGGCCGCACGAGCACGGGACCCTGGAGATCCGGCTCCTTCCATACGGAAACCACCAGGGTGTCCCCAGGCTTGACCGTGTAGGCGGCGTCAACGGGAGGCGCGGCGCTGGCGGCGAGCGGAAAAACGCTCGCAAGAAAACACGCTAGGTAAAGCCTCCATGATAGGCGGCGTCTGGATAACTGCATTCGAGGAACCTCCGGTTTTTTCTGCGTATCGGGGGTGTAGGGTTTGGCCAATTTTCTGGCCAAGCTTAGGAGCAAGGACCGTACCCGCAACCCTTCAGGCCAAGTGCGGATCCCGTCGCTGGTGCTGTAGCAAGGAGCGCGACCCTTCCACTGCCTCCACGCGGAACGTTTCGCTTCCGCCCGCGTTTGTTTTGAAGAGGCTCTCCGGGTAGTTATGATCCGGCGCACGCGGTCGCGACTTCCCCGGCAACTACATGACGGTCGACTTTCACAGCGCTCCAACCATCTGCTTCGTGGGCCTCGCCAACCTTCCCGTGCTCGCGCGCGAATACGGGCGGTATGGCGTGGGGGGCGCGGAATTGCAGCAGACATTGCTGGCCAAGGCCCTGGTGGCTCGTGGCTACAACGTTTCCATGGTCGTCGCCGACTACGGCCAGCCGGACGGCGCGATCTGGGACGGCATCAAAACTTACAAGGCTTATCGTTCCGACGCGGGCATCCCGGTACTGCGCTTCGTGCATCCACGCTGGACCGGAGTGTGGTCCGCAATGAAACGAGCGGGTGCCGACGTTTATTACACGAGTTGCGCTGGCGCTCTGCTGGGCCAGGTCACTCTGTTCGCACGCGTGTACGGCGCCAGGGTCATTTTTCGGGTCGCCAGTAACTCCGACTGCGACCCGGCCTCACTGCTGATCCGCTATTGGCGCGACAAGCGTCTTTATCGCTACGGGCTGCGTCGCGCGGATCTGGTTTTGTCGCAGACGTCCGAACAGCAGCAGGCGCTGTTGAAAAATTTTCGACGCGAAAGTCGGGTCGCTCCCTCTTTGACCGACACGGTGGGCCGGCGTCCGGAGTTCGCGGAACGTGACAGCGTGCTCTGGGTGGGCAACATCCGCGCCCTGAAACGACCGGAGTTACTGCTCGAGGCAGCGGGGAAATTGCCCCACCTGGAATTTCACATAATCGGCGGCCCGATGCCGGGATCGGAAAGTTTGTATGCAGCGGTGCGCGCGCAGGCCGCAAAGCTGGCAAATGTGCGCTTCCACGGGCCCGTTCCTTACCACGAGGTGGGTGAATTTTACGAACGTGCCCGGGTGTTCGTCGGTACGTCCGAGATCGAGGGCTTTCCGAACACGTATTTACAGGCGTGGTCGCGCGGCACGCCCGTCGTGGCGTTCCTGGATCCGGAACAACTCATCGCTCGAAATGGCATGGGACGTGCAGTAACCAGCGTTTCAGAAATGTGCGAGGCGATTGCGACGCTCAACGGCGATGCGCACGCCTGGGGAGCGGCCAGCCAACGTAGCCGTGAGTACATGGACAACCGTTTCAACCTCACGCGGATGACTGCGCCCTATGTCGAAGCACTGTCGGCTCTGATGGGGGGTCCGCGCCCGGCCGAGCGAGTCGATCATGCTTGAGTCAGCTGTCACGTCGCCCTATCACGCCACGCGCGAGCCGACCGCTCGCAGCGTAATCATGGTCGGCACCGACCTTGACGGCATGGGTGGAGTGCGCGCGGTTGTCAGGGGTTATCTCGATGGCGGCCTGTTCGAACGCTATGACTGCGTCTACGTCGCTTCGCATCGCGCCGGCAACCCGTTGTTAAAAATCACCACTGCTTTGAAAGCCTGGGTGCAAGTGGCCGTGCTGCTGCGGAAACTCGATGCGCCACTGGTTCATGTGCAAACTGCATCGCGCGGCTCGTTCTGGCGGAAGTTCGTAGTGTGTCTGCTGGCGCGAGCGGCCCGACGGCCCTACATCGTGCACCTTCATGGTGGCGGCTTTACTCGCTTCTATGAGAATGAATCGAGCTCCCTGGGGCGCCGCTTGATACGCAGCACACTAGGGCACGCCGCGCTGGTTATTGCGTTGTCGGAGGAGTGGCGCGAGCGCGTGCTGCGAATCTGTCCGACCGCGAAAGTTGAAGTGTTACACAACGCGGTCGCGATCCCGGACAGGGCGAGAGTCCGGCGCCTCGAAGCTCACGAGCCGACGTTGTTGTTTCTCGGGCATCTGCTGCGGGACAAAGGCGTTTACGATCTCGTGCGAGCCTTCGGCCTGGTCGCTCGGCGCTTTCCGGAGCTGAAGCTCGTCTTGGGGGGTGTTGGCAACATCGACGAGGTGCGGCAACTTGCGGCGCAGCTCGAAATACAGGAACGCGTGTCCTGTCCGGGCTGGCTCGACACCGAGCGCAAAACCGCGGCTCTCGCCAGCAGCACAATATTCATTCTACCCTCGTATGCGGAGGGCATGCCCATGGCGCTCCTCGAAGCAATGTCCTGGGAAATGCCAGTCATCGCCACACCGGTGGGCGGCATTCCGCAGGTGGTTGAGAACGGTGTCAACGGACTGTTGGTCGCGCCCGGCGACATCGACGGCCTGGCCGCTGCCATTCGCCGGCTGTTGGAAGACACGGCCCTGCGCGAACGACTCGCCACGGCCGCCCGCGCGACGGTCGAGGCGGCCTTTTCGCTGAACGAGGCGCTGGCGAAGTTGAGTGGAATTTACGACCGGTTTGGAATCGCAGCACGTGGAGAACTCGATTGAAGCAGATTGCCCAATACCAGGACGGCCGGCTGGAACTGCAGGATGTGCCGCTGCCGACCGCCCCGCCCGGCGGCATCCTCGTGCGGCTCACACACTCCGTGATCAGCGTCGGCACCGAGAAAATGAAGGTCGAGCAGGCGCGCATGAATCTGCTGCAAAAGGCGCGAGCGCGCCCGGACCAGGTCCGCAAAGTCCTCGACACCGCCCGCACTCTCGGCTGGCGCGCGGCGCTGGAAAAAGTCCGCAATCGCCTCGAAATCCCCAGCCCGTTGGGTTATAGCGCCGCGGGCATCGTCGAAGCGGTTGACACCGCCAACACGCGGTTCCGGGTCGGCGACCGCGTCGCCATCGGCGGCGCGGAATGTGCCTTCCACGCGGAGTATGCGGCGGTTCCCGATATGTTGGCCGCGCACGTGCCGGAAGGAGTGGAGAACTGGCAGGCTGCCTACACAACCATTGCCTCCATTTCGTTGCAGGCGGTGCGACAGCTACAACCATCATTGGGCGACCGCGTGCTCGTGGTAGGACAAGGTCTCGTCGGCCTGTTGGTCACTGCCTTCCTGCGCGCCAGTGGTGCCCGTGTCATGGCCCTTGATGTCGCCCCCGCGCGTCGCGCGCTCGCGCATGCCATGGGCGCGGAGAAAGTCGTCATCGCCGGTCAACAGGACCTGCGACAGGAAGTGCGTGCCTGGACAGATGGCTTTGGAATAGACGCCGCCGTACTCGCCGCCTCTGCGTCGAGCAACGGCCCCACCGACCAGGCCCTGGAGGTGCTGCGCGACCGGGGCCGCCTGGTCGTCGTCGGCAAAACCAAGGTCGATTTGCCCTGGGAATATGCCTTCGGCAAGGAAATCGAAGTCCGTTTCTCACGCAGCTACGGCCCCGGTCGCTACGACCCCGCGTACGAGTGGGCGGGTGCGGACTACCCCATCGGTTATGTTCGCTGGACCGAGCAGCGTAACTTTGAGGCCTGCCTACAATTGATGCGCACCGGCGGGCTGAACATCGCCGCTCTGACGACGCGCCGCGCGCCGTTCACACAGGCGTTGCAGGTGTATCAACACCTGATGGGGGAAGGCGCGGCCAGCGAGGCTGGCGTGATTCTCGAGTATGGGCCGGCGCTGCGTGAGAGCGACGCGTCTCGCGGAAGCGATGCGGCTGCTCGCTTGGGTGAGGCCGCGCGCGAAGGGGACGCCCCACGTGCTGCAGCCTCGCCGCGGCTGACGTTGGTGCAGGCTGCGCCAACAGAATCGCCGCCGTCCGCGGCCACCGCGGCGCTGGCCTCGATCGCCGCGAGGAGATTGGACCCCGGCGAACCATCGAACCAGGGCGTGCCGGCGCGACGGCTCTCGGCCCCCGTCTCTCGCGTTGACGTCATCGGCGCGGGCAACTTCGCCCGCACGATGCTCCTTCCCCATCTGAAGGACCGCATCCCCCTCGGCACGGTCGTCAACAACACCGCACTGAGCGCGAGCCACGTCCGCAACAAATTCCGTTTTGCCCACTCGGCGACGAGTTCCGAGCGAGTGTTCTCCGATCACGTCCCTGCCGGGGTGCTCATCGCTACTCGGCATCACTTACACGCGCCTCTCGTCATCGCGGCCCTGGGCGCCGATAGACACGTCTTCGTGGAAAAGCCACTCTGTCTCAGCCGCGGCGAACTGGGTCAAATCGACACCGCCCTTGCGGGCAGCCAGGGCAGCGTGCAGGTTGGATTCAACAGGCGGTTCGCGGGAGCGGCAACCGAACTCCGTAGTCTCGTGCGGTCCACCCCCGGACCCAAGACTGCGAGTTTCCGAGTCATGGCCGGAGCCCTCGAGCCCACCAGCTGGTTCGCCAACCACGCCGAAAGCGGCGGCCGCGTTCTGGGCGAGGCCTGCCACTTCTTCGACTTCCTTTGCTTCCTGTTCGAGTCCCGACCGATACGGGTCAGCGCGCAAACAGTCTGGCCCTCCGCTGGCAGGTTACCCTTCCCGGACAGCGTCACCGCCCAGATTGAATTCGCCGATGGGTCGTGCGGACAGCTCGTCTATTCCGCCGAGGGCGACAGCTCCTGGCCGAAGGAGATCTGCACCGTATTCGGCGCCGGACTCACCGCCGAATTGGAGAACTTCAAGACGCTCAACATCCACCGCCGGCGCAAGCGCACCTCCCGGAGCTTCGAAGGCAAGGGCCACGCCGAGCAGATGGGCGCCTGGACGGCCTTCCTGCGTGGCGAGAGCCCGCACCCGGTGCCCTTCGAGGAGGCGCGACGCTCCATGCTCCTCACCTTCGCGGCGGTGGAGGCCCTCCAGCAAGGCCGCAGCATCGACGTCGAGGCCTGATGACCCTGCTGTCACCACCCGGCCTGTTGTTCATTGTCAACTCGCTGGAGCTCGGCGGTGCCGAGAAGCAGGTCGTCACGCTTCTGAATCACCTCGATACCGACCGCTTTCGCCTGCATCTCGCGTATCTGAAACCTAGCCAACGCCTGCTCCCGCAACTCGACACGGCAAGACTCGACGCGCTCGTGTGTTGCGATGTCACTCGCGGTGTCGAGCGGCGGGCGATACGTCAACTCGGGTCCCTCATCCATACACGGCGAATCGACGCGATCGTATGCACGAATACCTACTCGATGCTGTACGGTTATCTCGCCCGGCAAGCCGTGCGCGAGCGACCGAAGCTGGCCACGGTATTCCACACAACGCTGCTGCGGACCTACAAGGAAAAGGCGCAGATGCTGCTGTATCAGCAACTCTTCAAGCGTAGCGACCTGTTGCTGTATGTGTGCGAGAACCAGCGGGACTACTGGCGCGATCGCGGTTTGCGCGCGGCGACTGACGGGGTGGTTCACAACGGCATAGATGTAAGCCATTTCACCGACCAGCGGTCGGCGGCGGAGAGACTCGCATTGCGCGCCGAGTTGGGCTTCGCGCCGCAAGACTATGTTATCGGCCTCTGCTCGTCGCTGCGTCCTGAGAAGGCTCATGGCGATCTGCTGCAGGCGCTCGGGCAACTGCGCTCGCGAGGCGTGGCCGCGAAGACGCTCTTCATTGGCGACGGCCCTGAGCGCGCGACGATCGAGAACGCCGCTCGCGACCTTGGACTCCGCGAACACGTGGTCATCACGGGACTTCAGGAGGACGTACGCCCGTTCATCGGCTGCTGCGATGTCATGACCCTGGTCTCACATGCCATCGAGACATTCTCGCTGGCTGCCCTGGAATCGATGGCCCTGGCAAAACCCCTGGTCATGAGCGATATCGGCGGCGCCTCGGAACAGGTTCTGCACGGGCAGACCGGGCTGCTGTTCGAGCCCGGAGACCTCACCACTCTCGCGGGCCACCTGCAAACCCTGGAATCAGAATCCGTGCGGGCGCGGATGGGAGCGGCCGCGCAACGGCGAGTCCGCCAACTTTTCACGGTAGAGACCATGACAACCGGTTTCACCGGCCAGATTGAGCGTCTGCTGGGCACCAGCGGGTCGAGTCCCGCCCTGGAAAGTCGGGCCACACACGGTAGTTACCTCGCGTGAGTATGAACCCAACTGTTCCAACGGCATTCGAGCTGTACTTTGCCCGTGGCAGGGCCGAGCCGGATGAGCGGCAGTTCGAAGAGCGCGAGGACCTCTTTTTCCACTCCATTGAATTGCGCAATGGCACGCGCAAGACGACCCGGCACCGCCGGCTCGACGACCTGAACGCGTTGGTGCAAAAGCTCCTGCCAGCAAAGCGGCCGCTGGAGATTATGGACGTTGCGGTGTCATCGGGAGTGAGTACCGCGGAGTGGCTGGTTGAGCTCGAGCGCGCTGGAATCGAGTGCAACATGCTGGCCGGCGACGCGGTGGTCGATGCCTTTCTGATCTCCCTCGGTCCGCGATTGAGAGCGCTCGTCGATCGCACCGGCCATCTGATGCAGTTAGACGTAAACGGCGAGGCAATCCGGGTGCCACCACCACGGCGCCGTGACCGAATACGCTATCTGCCGTACACGCAACTCATGAAGGCCGCCACCGTCCTGTTCGATCTTAGCGGGCCAGCACGCGCGCAGACCGGGCCGCAGTCAGGCGGTCCGACGCAACACCGACTCGGAGTCACCTGTCGCCCACTGACGCTGATGAGCCCCTCGCTCAGGCAGCTGCCGCAGCTACAGGCCGTCGAAGATGACATCCTCCTCAACACCAGCTACACGCAGCGCTTTCACGTGCTCCGTGCCGCCAACATCCTGAACCTCGCTTATTTCGATAGGGCGACCCTCGAGCGCATGCTGTGCAACCTGCGCTCACGATTGCTGCCCGGCGGCCTTCTGATCGTGTGCAGAACGAACGAGAAGGGCGTGAACAATGCGACCGTGTTCACTCTCGAAAAAGATGGGCGGCTCACTGCAACCGCCCATCTCAACGACGGATCCGAAGTCACGGACCTGGTCGTGCGCCTGCCCCCAGCTGGAAGCCCGGAGCTACTGTGATCAATGCTCGACGCTGAAACCCGTCGGCGTCGCAGGCCGGGTGACCGGGTTCGGCCGTAGCAGCATGATTCCGTCACGATCCTTGAGCGTAACGGTGGTGACCGTCTGTCCGCTGTTAGTCGACGGATCCTGCGTTCCCTTGATCTTCAGGTAAGACGTCTCGAGCGTGACGGTCTGGGGACCGTTACCCTTCGGATTCACCAGCACGATGCCGTTGTCGAAGTCGCGACGCCAGACACCCTTCTGCCACGCGGCCGTGGGAGCCGCCTGCCCGGCACCGAGACTCTGGTCGAGCTCGTCGAACCAGACCACACCGTAATAACCCGCCTTGGTATCGGTGAAGCTGTAGTAGCCGTCGTCGAGGAGACACGTCCCCAAGCCGTAACGCATTCCCTGGTAGTCGGTGGAAGAGCCCCACTGGTTGAAGATGACGAGTTTCGGAGCGGCGCTTGCGCTCATCACCTTGCGATACTGGGCCAGCATATTGGCCCAGCCGGACCAGGTCTCCACCGACCAGGACTTACCGATAAAGGCCTCGAGCACACCGCCGTTTACCATTCCCTGGTACTCGGTGAGCGTGGAGCTCGGATTACCCCAGTCGCCGATGTTGCCCAACTGGTATTTACCGGGCATGAGCGTCTTGACGAGCGAGAAGTAGCGTGCGTAGCCCTGGCGGAGCCAGCTTTGCACGGTTGGATTCGTCTGCGAGTCGACCACACCGTCGCGATTCCAGTCGCCGTCGATGTACGGCCGCCAGAACACGTTGTCCATGAAGAAGCCGTCTATGGCGGGCGCCGGTTTCGAGTACGTGTTGACAAAGAAGCGGGTCATCCAGTCGATCGCGGTGTTGCCGCTCGAATCCTTCGGGGTGAACAGAGTCAAATTGATCGCGTTGTCGCCCGCCGTGCCAAAGCCGGAATTGACGAACTGCGACAGCGACTTGTCCTTGTACAACCACCACTTATTGCTGTTGATCGTGGAACGATAAGGCCCCCACGAGGTGGTCCCGAGCGCCTGGTCGGGGCGCAGCTGGTTGGCGTTGACATAAGTGAACACCAGGGCGTTGGGATTCTTCGCCTTGATGTTGCTCACCGCCTGTTGCATGGACATGCCGCCCGGCGCCATGGTCGGGTAATCGGCGAGCACCATGATGCTCTGCTTGGCCAGGTTGGCCTCGTACGTCGGATCCTGGTAGTTGAATGGGCTGCCGATCTGGATTCCCCCGACACGCGGAAAATTGGGCGGATTCCAGGCGAAAGACGTTGTGCTGGCTGCGAGCGCGATGGTCGCGGCCGCAATGAGCGTTCCTTTTCTAATCGAGTCAAAAAGCATTTTTCCCCCGGGCAGGTGATAAATCGACGCAAGCGTCGAGCGATGAGGCGCTGCAGCTGACCGGCCAAAGGGGCACGCATTGCGCATGCCGTCGCGGCGGTTCTCGTGGTGTCCTCGGAGTGCGAATCCGTGGGCGCACAGCGGTTCGATGACCGCATTGCACGTCTGCAACGTCGGGCCGAGCTATCGGCCTCGCCCCTATTGTTCCCACCAGCCCGAAAACGTCAATAGAAGCAGGTCTAATTTACAAACATAAATTGAAATTTTTATGTCTGTTATCACAGACATGCGGCCATAGAGAGACACAAGACCCGGGAAGCAAACTTGCTAATGAACCAACACGGCACCAGCCGTGAGTGGAGAGCGAGCATGAGAGAAACGGTCCGCACGCTTGCCGACGAGCGCTTCGTGGGGGGCGTCCCCGTCAGCCCCTTCCAGTCGCTCGAGGCTTGCGCGCAACGTATCCTGGCCGACGCGCGCAGCGGTGCCGGCGGATTCGCGATCGCCATCAATGCTGAAAAAGTGATCACCTGCGGAGTAGACCGTGACCTGGAAGCAACAGTTGAGCGTGCCACTCTGCGCTATCCGGATGGCGCAGGTGTCGTTGTTGCCATGCGATTGAAGGGCGCCCGCTCCACCCGGGTTGCTGGAGCGGACCTCTGGCTCGAAGTACTACGCCAGTCCCGCGGCCGGCCCATCAATGTCGCGCTCATCGGAGCGAAACCCGAAGTCCTGAACGCCACGCTCCGCCGCCTCGAGGCCGAATTCCCCAACGTCACCGTTTCGATCGCTCGCAACGGGTACGAAGGCACGCGCGATGTGGACGCCCTCGTGCGCGAACTGGAGGACGCGAAACCGGCTCTCGTGTTCGTCGCATTGGGCTCTCCTCGACAGGAACTGCTCATCGAGCGCTTCCGTGCCGTGCACCCCGCCGGCTTCTACATGGGCCTCGGCGGATCGTTCGACATCTACGCGGGCGTGAAGAGGCGCGCGCCACTATGGATGCAGCGGCGCGGACTCGAATGGCTGTATCGTTTTCTGGCCGAGCCGTCACGTGCACCCCGCGAGACCAAGCGCCTGAAATTCCTCGCGCTCCTCATGTTGGGAAAACTGTAACGGCGGCGGCCTAAGCGCGCCGCAACGACACCCCTACCCCCAAGCGTGGCGCGGGAGTCGCGGCCGCACGCTCGGTAGCGGTCACCTTATCGAATACGAACATCGCCCCGCGCATCGACAGACCAACATACATCCAGATGTACGGTTTCGACGTGTAGAGGTTGCCGAAGAATACCGATACGGACAACCCCAACATACCGAACACGTATGCAATCAGATCGGCACGCAATGGGCCGACCGTCAACGCCGCCGCCTGCTTCGCGGTCCTGACCGTCAGGTAGATGATGAAGACATACGCCCCGACCCCCAGCAACCCGAGGTTGAACCACTGATCGAGGTAGGTGTTATGCATCGCGAAGACGGTTGGCATGGTGGAGTAGACATTCCAGCCGAATCCCGTGATCAGCGTAACCGGGTTGGCCATCATCTCGTTGATGGCCTGCATCCAGATGTCGGTGCGGCCGGATGAGGCTTCGCTCATACCCATCGATCCGATACCGAACACACGGTCCGCGATGGAGGCGGCCGAGCGCGGATTGGCGATACTCATGACTCCCGCGCCGATCACCGCCAAGACGATGCCCGCGAGAATCCAGATGGCGATGCGACCCGGCGGAAGCAGGCGCCGGAACATGAGAACGGCGATCGGATACCCGATCGCAACGCCGACATAAGCGCCCCGCGATACCGTCAAAATAAACACCGCGGCGGTAGCAGCGCTGCAGCCGAGCCAGAACAGGCGCCAGAATCCACGCGTCGAGGAGGTCATCGCGATCACGCCCGGCAACATGAGAGCGAGCAGCGCGGCGGTCTCATTCGCATGACCGAACGCACCGAACACCCGATCGGCCTCCGCCCCGGACTCGCCTATCTTCGTACCGAGTCCCGTCAGACCCACCATGTCCGTGAGGGTCAACACGCTCGAGATGCCGATCGCCGCCATGAGCGCGGTCATGACAGTGCGGTAATCCTTCTCGTCCTGCACACCGTAGAAGACCACGAAACAGAAAATGGCCGAATCGATGATGTCGGACTTCAATGCGATGGCGGATTGAACCGCGTCGTAGCTGCGATAGTGAATCACCAGCCACGCCGCGAAGAAAGTCAGGATGGCATAGCCGATCCACATGCCCCAGGCCATGTGCAACCCCGGCAGGCGCAGCTTGAAGTTTCCCGACAAAGCCATGCGGAACATCAGCGCCATCGCGATCACGTATAGCATGGCGTTCTTCATGCTCAGGCCCGGACCCAGGCCGGGGTTGTGGCCGAGAAAGTCACTCGTGATGAGCAGCGTGACCAACAACACGAACATCCAGCGCATGATCAAACCTCTCAGGAACGAGCTTGCGAAGCGCAGCGGAACACGAGCCGTTTACCCCACGCCTGCAGCACCATAGCCTCGGGAATACGCATCACCTGCAGCAGAAGAGCGAACGCTGCCAGGTAGGCGAGACCGGCCAGTAGGATTCCGGCTCGTCCGAAAACTTCTGTCCATACAGAGTTGGCAATGAGGACGCCGGCCACGGCGGCCGCCAGGACCGTCCGCGCGATACTCCGCCAGGGGAGTAGCTCTCTAAGCGGCACACCATATGCCTGCAGCGTCCGCCAGCCGAGCCAGGTCACGTCGACATAGCTGGCGATGACGAAGGCAATCATGGCGCCCACGAGCCCGGCAACCGGGATCAGTAACAGCATGGCGACCGTGCAGGCCAGGAGGCCGGCGACATTGCTCTCCACGAGCGGGCGGGTCCGATTGACCGCGCGCAGGGCCGGCGCGAAATCGAAGCATTCGCGAATGACCACGAGCATGTAGATCTGCATAATGAGCGCCGCGCCCAGGTAGCTCGAGCCAAATACCATCACGACGAGCGGCTGCGCATAGCGTGCCGCCAGCACGACGATCGGAAACAACATGATGGCGTTGACGACCGTGGCCTTCTGCCAAAGGGCTAGTGCCGTATTCCCGGTCTGTTTGTCACGATCCTTGCGCACCATCTCGGGCAGGATCACGGCCGACACGGAATTGCGGACGGTGGCGACGACTGGCTCACCGAACCGGCCGATCGCGTACTGCGCCAGGGCTACCGCGCCGAGCGTGCGTGCGACGATGACGTTGCTGATGTTCCTGTTGAGCATCGCGAGCAGCGAGGCCGTTCCGGACGGGATGCAGAAGCGCAACTGGTCCCGCCAAGGCTCCCTGAGCGGCGGCTCCCCCCGGCTTCGGTCGACTACCAGCATGGCAATCCCGGCGGCCACGAGTCGCGCACCCTCGAGCGCCACCAGCGCCCAGATGACGGCGTGGAAATCGTGAGTGAGGCTGGCGGTTACGACCACGACGAGGACTCGCACGGCGAGGCGGCCTGCGGAGTAAAAAAACACGGGCTGCGCACGGCCGTTGGCGAGCCAGAAATACTCCCAGAAATCCAGGTTCACCGAAAACAGCGTGTAGGCCGCCAGTGGCACGACGTAACCATTCACGAGCCGCCCGCCGCTGCTGCTATCGAGCGCTACCAGCACCAGGACGACCAACACACTACTACACAGGGTGAGGAGCGCCGTTTGCCGCGCCAGTCGCCACGGGCTCTGCGGATTCGCAGGGACGCAATACAACAGGCTGTCGTTGATCGAGAACTGCGCGAACGCCTGGAGAATCGCGGCGTACAGCAGGAACTCGCGATAGCGGCCGAAATCGGCCACCGTGAGCAGACGCACGAGAAAGATCGGGCTGATCAACTGGAGCCCGTAGCTCGCCAGACGCGACAGCGTCAGAATCGCAGTTCGGTTGCCGAGGCCGGACATCGTCATCTGCCCCTGGCAACGGTTGGGGACGGGGCGTCCACTTTCCAGACCAGGGTGAACCCGTCGCGACCGCGGAATACGAGGCGAAAAGGCGGCGACTGCAATGCCTCGGAGATACCGAAGGCACGCATGAGGGTGCGCCCGTCCTCCTGGTTCTCACCGCTGCCGATGACGTAAATCGCGCCACGGTTCTGGTTCTCGACCAGGCGATCCAACTCGACACCCGAGCCGATGAGCGGCGTATCGGTATAGAAGTCCAGCCAACGGCCGTTCACACTGTGCATGAAGGGAGCGGCGACCTGTTTGTTGACGAGCCAGTAGTCGACGTGACCCAGGTAGTACGTCTGCTGAAGAACGTCTTCGGCCACGATGATGTCCCGCGGTCCCGGATGAAGACCGGCGACGAATTCCGCGGCGCCTTTGTGATCTGGATGATGGGCGTAGCCGGAATCCACAGCCGCCGCGACGTGAATCGGATTGACGACCAGCAGGCAGGCTAACACGGCCGCGCCGGCAATCCAGGCCGGGGAGCCGCCAACCGGAAGCAGGCCCGGCCTGCCCCCAACAGGTCGCATCGGCGCTACGCCTGCCTGCCCGGCGCCCACGGACGGCCCCAGCGTGGCGCCAGTCGTAACCGACCGCGACGGGCGCAACAAGCGCAGCGCCCACGCCCCTACCGCCCACTGCATTGCGGCAAACGCGGCCACCAGCAAGGGCATGATCTGCGCGGCCGCGTAGCGCGATGGGATATTCCACTTCATGAACCCGATCATGAGCAGCGGCACCCACACCCCGAGCACCAGCAACAACACGTGATCTGGTGCGGGCCTGCGATGGGCCAGGAGCCACAGTCCGCATGCGAGAGAACCGGCTACGGCCAGAATCGCCATGCCTGAATAGTCCGCGAGCGAGATAAACGGCCACACGCTGGGCCATCCGAGCATGACGCCCGCGATCTGCTTTGCAGATCCCGCAGCGTGCCGTACGAGAAACACAACCTCCGCCACCGCAACACCCGCACTTACGACAGCGAATAGCGCGAGCCGCGGCCAGGACAACAGGCCGACACGCCGCGCGAAGACCAACGCCGCGACTAAAAGCAGCGCCGCGAGATGCCACGCCAGCGCGACCTCCGCGACCAAGGCCGCCGCGAGCAGGAGCCCCGCCAGGATGCCTCGCCGCACCATCACCCAAAACGAAAGAGCGAGCGCCGGCAGAGCCGCAGCCAGCAGCCACAAGTGTTTGAGATGCGGGATGACCGCCGCATGCGGGCCATTCACGACAGGGCCGTTGTCACTTTCAACCGACTGAGGATAGGCGTGGTCAATCAAGGTGTTGATCGCTTCGAACCCGACGACGAGCACCGCAAAGGCCAACACGGCCGCCCAGAACTTCCGCGAGTCGCCCTGCAAGAGTCCAGGCAGGAACACCAGGAAGGCCGCGAAGATGGCGAGAGTGTGAAATTGGATCCCGACCAGCAGCGTCACCACCGCCGCCACCAGGTAGCCCACGCGACCGCTACGCTCCCATGCGAAAATCAACGCCATGTAGCCCGCGACAGCGGTCACGAGAAACACATACATGCGCGCGGTCTGAGCGTCCTCGATGAAGCTGGGTAGAAACGCTACCGCTGCCGTGAACGCGAGATTCCAGAGTGGTGTCAGAAAGCGCGCGCCCACCTTCCAGGCCAGAATGATGAGCAACACCCCACACAGCGCCGACGGTAGCCGTAGAGCCCACTCGGATTGCCCGAACGCTAGGACGGACGCCGCCATCAGGTAGAGCTGCGCCACGGCACGGGGGTAAAACATTCCGCTCGGCATGAGCGGTGACCCATGCTCGACCAGGTTCATGACCGGGAGTGCCATGGTCTTCTCGTCGCCGTGGAGACCGACCGTGCCCAATCCCCAGAAGCGGACGATCGCGCCAGCCAACACAATGAGCGCTAGAAGCCACAGAGTCGTAGGTGAGTTCCTGCGCCCCGCCGGGTCGGCCACCACGAACAGCGCCGCGAAGTCTCTGAGGATTTGCGCGATCATGAAGAAGGACAATGCCCCCCGTAACAATGTCGATGCGGACGCCAGCGTTGGCGTTAGGCGTTAGTAAGCCTTCTCGTCGCGCAGCAGACGGACGGCCGTCAGGAACAGGATCTTGAAATCCAGCAGCGGCGACCAGTGCCGCAGGTACTCGAGGTCGTAATCGATGCGCGCCTGCATATCCTCCACACGGGCGGTCTCACCGCGGCAGCCATTCACCTGGGCGAGGCCGGTGATTCCTGGAGGTACCTTGTGTCGGATCATGTAGCCCTTGATGAGCTTGCGATATTCCTCGTTGTGCGCGACCGCGTGCGGGCGGGGGCCGACGAGACTCATATGCCCCTGTAACACGTTAACGAGTTGCGGCAGCTCATCGAGTGAATAGCGCCGCATGAAACGCCCCACCGCCGTGATGCGCGCGTCCTCGCGGCTCGCCTGTATAATATTAGGGCCATCCTCTACCACGTTCATGGTGCGGAACTTGTAGACCATGATCTCGCGCCCATCGAGCCCATAACGGCGCTGTTTGAAAATGACCGGTCCAGGCGACGACATCCGCACGAGCACCGTGAGAGCTAGCATGAGCGGGAGCGCCACAACGAGAACCGTCACGGCCAGCGCTATGTCGATGATTCGCTTTACGACACCCCGGTACCCGTAGAAAGGCGTCTCACAGAGCGCCACGACCGGAATGCCGAACAACTCGCCACTGCGGGCCTGGATGAGGTCGATCGCGAAGATGTCTGGAACGTAATACACCGACGCCGTCGTGTCCCGCAGCTCATCGAGAAGTTGCACGACCCTGCGGATATGACTCACCGGCAGGGCGACAAACACCACATCGATCTGATTCCGCTTCACGAATGACACGAGGTCGGGCAGCGTGCCCAACAGGCGCGCCGGCGCCGCCAGTCCCAGGCGCTGTGCGCTGCGATCGTCGAAAAAGCCCTCGACCTGCATACCCAGGGAGCCGCCGCCAATCCGCTGGGCGAGAGACAGGCTCACCTCGTTACAACCTGCGAAGGCAACGCGGCGCACCATCGACGGGTCGTACAACAGGCGCCGCATGAGCTCGTGCAGAGAGACGGTCACGAGGATCAGTACCGCCGGTGTCGCCACCGCCCAGGTGAGCACCACGCGTCGCGAGAAGTCCACCGAGTACTTGGTGACGAAACCGATCGCCAGCAGAATCGCGATGATCACCATCCAGCGCACGACGACGCGTATCGCGAGCGGCAGAGTAGACCTCACCAACTGCGCGGGCTGGGCCGGCTGTCCGCGCGGAAGCAACAGCGAGAGCATGCCGGATAGGATGGCGAGGACGACAAAAAAGCCTTTAAACTCGATACCGTAAACAGCGCATAGCCCGTACAGCAGCCCCACGGCGACCAACGCCGGTAGCACCGCATCGAGGAACGCCATCAGGGCTATCGATAGGCCTCGAGTAAACGTTGTAGGCTCTGTCATCCGCGCGCGCATTGTGACTGGCCCCCCGGGGCCCGATACCAGAGGTCTCAGCAAAGAGCGGTCCCGCAACGCACGAATGTCGGCGTTTGGCGGCGGTGAGTCGCGGCGCGTCTGTGGTCGAGGCACCCTGCGGTGTGGCCCTGCGGTTGGGCACGTTTTGTGCTACCCCGCTCAGGATCCCGCCGGAGATCAAGGCAAGGACACTCATGCTTCCGAACTGCGCAGTTGATATCGGACACGCGGCGCCGCGCTTCGTATTCCCGAAACGCGGAGTGGACATCTACACCTGCCCCACCTGCGGTTGCATCATGGCCGATCTCGAGTTCGTGCCTGAGCAGTACGAGGCCACGAACTACTACACCATGGCCTTCAAGACCCGGTCTGAGATCGAGGCCGAGTGGGGTTTCCGGTGGCGCTACATCCTGCGGATGCTGCGGCGCCAGACGGCCGGGCCAAAGCTTCTCGATGTCGGTGCCGGCAATGGCTACTTCGTCTACCTGGCGCGCACTGAGTTCGGGCTGCGCGCCGACGGTCTCGAAATATCCGCGGCGGAAGCCGACTACGCACGCGACACCTTCGGGATCGAGCTCTTGCGCGGCGATCTCTCGGTCATCACAGAGAACTACGACGTCGTAAGCTCATTCAACGTGCTCGAGCACGTGAAGAAGCCGTTGACACTGCTGACGGAAATGAGCGATCGGCTCGCACCTGGCGGACTGCTAGTGCTGACGACGCCGAACCCATCCTGCATTCATCGGCGGCTGCGCGGCCTCAACGGCTGGAACATGGTCTGTCCGCCCCACCACATCAACCTGTTCACCCGGACGGCGCTGCAGGAGATGTTGACCCGCGCGGGTTTTGAGGTGCTCGAGTACAGCACCGTGAGCACGTACATCAATTCCGTCCGCAAGATCGACACGCCCAGTCTCGTGCTACGCCGAGCGGCATTCCAGGCGCTCAAGACCGCCAACCTCGGTGCCGACCACTTCCTGATCTGTAGGAAGGGCTGATCTGCCGGAAGGGCTGACCCGCGGCAAGAGTTGACCCGCGGCGCGGCAAGGGGCCGATCTGCGGCAAGAGCCGACCTGTCGCCAGTACGGGACCCCCGTAGCCGATGGCTGACAATCGCGTTTTCTCCGCCTTTCACCGGCCTTTCATCGCTCTGGATCGCCAGATTATGTCTCCTTGGGCGCCGTCAAGGCCAAAACCGTATCCAAGTGGCGACGGCCCCCTTTGTCTTACAAAACAGCCCCTTAGACCCCCTCCTGCGACGCCGCGCACAGACCTCCGTCTTAGAACACAGACAAGAATCGTGCCGTAAGGCTGCCACCCAGCTTGCGTCCAAGCTGGGAATTTCAACAGTATCAACCAGTTGCTTTGGCTGGCACGCCGGCTGCATTACCGGGAACGTGCAGCTGGCATCGTACCGGCGACACCTAAAGGCAAACCCGTCGAAAGACGGGGGCGCAAAACTTCCGGTCTAACGGCGCCAAGCCTACGACAGCGGGGTTGCCGGGGCGCTCGCACCGCCTCGTGAGAGACAGCAAAGCTAAAGCTGTGCTGCACACTCGTGCAACCGCCTGATTGTGACTTCGTGTCCGGCCTGACCGGCATTGGAAGTCAATTTTCGGGGGTTGCATGCAGAAAGCCGAACGGGGATTTGGGTCGGGTCGTATTGTCTGGATCGCGGTGTTGGGAAGCTTGGGCGTTGCACTCGCCGGCTGCGGAAGTAACGAGTCAGGCTCGTCTACCGCGGCAACCAGTACCACCAGCACGAGTACGACGGGCTCCAACCCACAAACGGCCGCCGACTCGAGCACGAGCGGCAGCTCGACGACATCGGGTTCCACTACGTCTGGTTCCACCACATCCGGATCGACCACCACGACGGGCTCCAGCTCGACTCCGCCCACCACGCCGGTGGCGGGCACGAGCCTTACCCTCGGTTGGGTGGCGCCCACGCAGAACAGCAATGGATCGCCCATCACCGACCTGGCCGGCTACAAGATCCACTACGGCACGACCTCGGCGAATTACACGAAGGTGGTCGCTGTGAGTAATCCGAGCCTCAGCCGGTACGTCCTGGACAGCCTGGAGAGCGGGACCTACTTTTTCGCGATTACGGCCTACAACTCGAAGGGCATCGAGAGCACCCTGTCAGGCGAAATCAGCGCGACGATGAACTAACGCGCGCCCTTACCCATGAACACGACCTCGGCCGTCTGCACCAGGATGGCCAGGTCGAACAACAGCGTATTGTTCTTGATGTAATACAAGTCGTATTGCAGCTTCTCGAGCGCGTCTTCTTCGGACGAGCCGTAGGGATAGCACAGCTGCGCCCAGCCGGTGATCCCGGGCTTTACGCAATGCCGCTGCACGTAATAGGGAATCTTCTGGGCGAGCTCGGCCACGAACTGTGGGCGCTCGGGGCGCGGGCCGACGAAGCTCATCTGCCCGGTCAGCACGTTGAGAATCTGGGGCAGCTCGTCGATCCGCAGCTTGCGAATCACCGCGCCCACGCGCGTGACGCGTGGGTCGGACTTCTGCGCCCATTGCGCCTGTCCGTCGCGCTCGGCATCGGTACGCATGCTCCTGAACTTCAGCACCGTGAACGGCTGCCCCGCGAGACCGACGCGTGCCTGGCCATAGAAAAGCGGTGCCCGCCAGCCGTCCTCGAGCTTGATCGCGACCATGGTGATCAGCATGAACGGCAGGGAGAGAATGAGCAGCGCCACGCTCGCCATGAGATCCAGCGCCCTGGAGGAGAACAGGCGCACCGGGTCGCGCCGGAAGCCCTCGCCGAAAATCATCCAACTCGGGTTCAGCACATCGATGCGCACCCGGCCCGTCTCACGCTCCAGGAACGTCAGCAGCTCGGTGACTTCGATGCCGGCGAGCCGGCACTCCAGCAACCCGAGGATGGGGAACCCGCGCCGCCGGTCCTCCATGGCCACGACGATCTCGTGCACATCGAGACGGGTGCACAGCTGCAGCATGCCCGCGGAGGCTTCCTGCACCCGGTCCGCAGGCACCGCGATACCTTCGCCGTCGGGCTGCACGTAACCGACGATCTCGAATCCGCGCCGGTCGGAGCGGCGGCGTAATCCCGAAATCGCGGTGGTCCGCTGACCCACGCCGTAGACGAGCACGCGACGCTTGAGAAGACTTTCGTCCATCATTCGCGCGAACACACCGTGCGCGGCGCCGACACCGAGGAGCGAGAAAAGCAAGGCCAATCCCAGCACGCCACGGCCGATATACAAGGATGGAATGAAGTAGAACAGCAATGCGGTCGCGGCGGTCGCGGCAGCGCACGCTGCGATCAATCGCACGAATACACCGCCGGTTCGCGCCCGCTGCCGCGAGCTGTACAGACCGAATCCCAGCACGCTCACCAGGCTCATGGCGGTGAATACGGCCGCACAGAGCCAAAGGGCTTCTTCCGAGCCGATCGACGGCACCGGGTACCAAGTGTGGAACCGCGTCCGGTAGGCGAGCAGCATGGCACAGAAAAAAACGACCGCATCGACCGCCGCCATGGCCGCGATCGAAACGTGTACATAGTGACCGAGCAGGCGGACGCGCATAGATCTCCAGAAATCGGCTTGCCCCGGAGGGGCCTTGGGCCGAAACGGAGGCGCACTTTACAAGGCGTAAAGAAATTCCCCAATGCCGCTGTGAAGATCGCTCACAGTTGCACTACACTCCGGTTCGTGCCGACCTTGATGTCCCATAACGTCGCGAGCTTACGGCACGCTGCGTCCCAGTCGCGACAGCCCCCTCCGACGCTAACCGCGGAACTTCGGGGCGGCAGCATCCGACCATGAGCGCCGATTTTCAAGCACGCACTCGCCAATTTCGCGCGGCTCTCGGCTCATTCGCCACGGGCGTGACCATTGTCACCACCCGCAACGCGGCCGGCGAGGATATCGGACTCACGGCCAACAGTTTCAACTCGGTGTCATTGGATCCGCCCATGGTCCTGTGGAGCCTGGCGCGCAAATCCCTCAGCCTGCCGGCATTCCTGGAAAGCGGCTACTTCGCCGTGCACGTGCTGGCCGCAAGCCAGGAAGACCTGTCGCTGACCTTCGCGACGCGCGGCGCCAGTAAGTTCGCCGGATTGCCGGTGACACGGGGAGCCGGTGGCATCCCGCTCCTGCCCGACTGCTCCGCCGTATTCCAATGCCGCACAGCCTTCAATTACGAAGGCGGCGACCACGTTATTTTCGTGGGAGAGGTGCAGGAGTTCGAGCACTTCAACCGCCCGCCCCTGGTCTTCCACAGCGGCCGTTACGCCGTCGCTGTCGAGAAGGCTCCGGCGGCTCCGCCCCCGGGCCAGGACGACAATGAGCCCGATAGCAGTTTCAGCCAGGACTTCCTGATCTACCTGCTGCAGCGGGCGCACTTTCAGCTCTTCCTGGGTTTACGACGCGATCTGGAACGTCATGGCCTGAGCGAGGACCAGTGGTTCGTACTGAGCATCCTGGGCATCTCCGACAATCGCACTGCCGCCGAGCTTGATCGCCTCCTCTGGTATACCGGCAGAAGGGTGACTTATGAGTTGCTCGCCGGCCTGACGGCTGCCGGATTCGCACGCCTTCATGGGCACTACGACCCGCACGCGCTGGTGACGCTGACCGATCTGGGGAAGCGTGTGGTGCTCGAGCTCGTCGCGGTCGCCAAAGCCGCGGAGTCGGATGCGGAGCGCAGCCTGGGATACGGCGAGACGCAGCAACTGAAACGAGCTCTTCGCGGCATCATCCGCGAGACCGATCCCGGTCCGCCCCCGGTAGCTTCCTCGCACTATCCTGAATAAACCTGGCCCGAATAAACCTGGCCCGAATGACGCCCGACGACGTAATCCACTACCGCAGCGACCGTAAGGTCGACGCGGCGACCTTCAAGGACATCCTCGAGCGCTCGGGACTCGCGGCCCGCCGACCCGTGAACAATATCGAGCGGCTCGAGCGGATGCTGAACGCCTACAACCTCGTCCTCACCGCCTGGCGGGGCGAATCGCTGGTGGGGATCGCGACCTGCTGGACCGACTACGCCTATTCCGCCTACCTCGCCGACCTGGCGGTGGCGGCGGATTCGCAGCGCTGCGGCATCGGCCGGCAGCTGGTCGATCTCGCCCGTGCCATGGTCGGTCCGCAGGTCACCCTCATGCTGCTGTCCGCGCCCGCAGCCGTGGATTACTACCCGAAAATCGGCATGGAGCGCTTCAAGGACTGCTTCATCTTCCGGCGCTCCGAGTAGTTCACATAACGCCCCGGGTCCGGTGCCTTACTATTGCGGACCATCGCAGACTTCGAATTCTTTGGCGTTACCCCAGAAAATCATGACCGCAACAGATGACCTCCAGACGATCCGCCGCATCCTCAAGGAGCACGGCCGCCTCAGCCGGGATATCGACACCCTCGGCGCCGAATCCGACCTCTACGAAGCCGGCATGACCTCGCACGCCAGCGTCAACGTGATGCTCGCTCTCGAAGGCGAATTCGAAATCGAATTCCCGGACAG
Organism: Gammaproteobacteria bacterium; assembly: GCA_028293725.1. The sequence goes on from JAQGOE010000091.1 coordinate 48,226, forward strand.
CATGCTCAAGCGCAGTGTGTTCGAGAGTATCGCCGCGATCGGTGCGGCGGTGAGTGAGCTGCGCGGCTCGTGATGGCACGCCGATGCCGGCCTCCGTCAAGAGCATTACCGGACACCGGCGCCAGGCACTGACCACGGGCTGGGAGCTCCGCTCAACACCACCCGACGCTCATCGAAGCCCGGAAGATCTGGCACTGGCGCCATTGCAGTGGCTGCCCGCGCACGCGCCGACCACGGCGGCGGCCTGCCTGCGCGCGGCAAATCTCTGGAGTCTCGACGCGCCCGCCCGACGCTTCGACGCCGAAGACTGGTGGTACCGCCTGCATTTCAGCGCTCCGCCCCGCGAGTCGCACGAGGAGTTGGTTCTCGGCTTTGACGGACTCGCGACCGTGGCGGATGCCTGGTTGAACGGCGTGCCGCTGTTGAGCAGTGACAACATGTTCCTGGCCCACGAGCGGGTCATCGACGCACCGCTGAGCGGCGCGAACGAGCTCATCATCCGCTTTCGCGCACTCGACCGGCTGTTGGAAGCCAAGCGGCCGCGTCCGAAGTGGCGTGCTCCGATGGTGGAAAATCAACAGTTGCGTTGGTTTCGAACCACCTTGCTGGGACGCACTCCCGGCTGGTCGCCGCCGGCGGCGCCCGTGGGACCCTGGCGCGGAGTGTGGCTCGAGACTCGCGCGGTCATTCGTGTCCCGAGCCTCGTCGTGCGCAGCGGCGTGGAGGGAGCTACGGGTTGGGTGGAAGTGACGGCCACTCTGGAGTCCATGGCTCACGGCGGCGCGATAGCTGACGTCGCCCTGGTCGTAGCCCGTGGCACGGACCGACGGCACTCGATCGCGCTACAACGTACCGCGGGCGCCGATTCCCACGCCTACGGCGGTCGGCTCGAGATTCCTGACATCGCATTGTGGTGGCCGCACACCCATGGCGAGCCGGCGCTCTACGAGGCGCGTCTGGAGGTAACAGTAACTCCCGATGGCCACAGCGGCGCACAGCGCGGCCAGGCGCTGCCAGACGCGCGCGCGGCGGACACCACGCTGCAGGTCGACCTGGGCCGAATAGGCTTCCGCACCATTTCTCTCGACACTCAGGCAGGCGACTTCGCACTCCGCATCAACGGCGTGCCGGTTTTCTGCCGCGGTGCTTGTTGGACGCCCCCCGACCCCGTCAGCCTGGACACCCCCGCCGACTCTCTGCGCAGCGCATTGGAGCAAGTGCGCGCCGCGGGGATGAACATGCTGCGCGTCGGCGGCACGATGGTCTACGAAAGCGACGCCTTCCTCGAGTTGTGCGACTCCAACGGCATTCTCCTGTGGCAGGACTTCATGTTCGCCAACATGGAGTATCCCGAGTCCGACGCCGGCTTCGCCGCCTCCGTCGCGGCCGAAGCGCGCCAACAGCTCGGCCGGCTGGCCACGCACCCCTGCCTGACTCTCCTGTGTGGCAACAGCGAAGGCGAGCAACAGGCGGCTATGTGGGGTGCGCCCCGCGAAAGCTGGTCTCCGCGGCTGTTTCACGAGCAACTCGCGCAACTGTCCCGAGAGCTCTGCCCTGAGGTGCCCTACTGGCCCTCGAGCGCTCACGGCGGCTCGTTTCCACACGAGGGCAATTCCGGCACCACCTCATATTATGGAGTGGGGGCCTATCTGCGGCCCATGGAGGATGCGCGCCGCGCGGAGGTCCGCTTCGCCTCCGAGTGCCTGGCATTCGCCAACGTCCCGGAAGAGCGCACGCTGGCGAAAATGCCCGGAGGCGCGGCGATCCGTTGTCACCACCCGGCCTGGAAAGCGCGCACACCGCGCGACCTGGGCGCCGGTTGGGACTTCGACGACGTGCGCGACCATTACCTGAAGTTGCTTTTCAAGGTCGATCCACTCGAGCTGCGGTATGCCGATCACGAGCGTTACCTGGCACTCAGCCGCGTGGTCTCCGGCGAAGTCATGGCGAAGGTGCTCGCCGAATGGCGCCGCAAACGCTCGACGTGCCGCGGAGCCTTGATCTGGTTCTGGCGCGACCTGTGGTGCGGAGCCGGCTGGGGCGTGGTCGATGCGCTCGGTACTCCCAAGGCGGCGTATCACTACATTCGCCGGGCAGCGCAGCCCATTGCGCTTGCCATCAGCGACGAAGGCGGCAACGGACTCTATCTGCACGTGACGAATGAGCACGCCGCGCCGTTGGTGGCGACTCTGGAGTTGAAGTTATATCGGGGCGGTGAGATCGGCGTCGGCAGCGCGACCCGGACCCTGACACTTCCCGGCCGCGACACGGCCGAGCTTGCCGCGGCGGAGCTGTTCGAAGGATTTCTCGACCTCTCCTATGCCTACCGCTTTGGACCGCCCCCTCACGATCTGGTGGTCGCGACAGTCACCGATTCGAGCGATAGCGTGTTGGCCCAGGCATTCCATATGGTGGGAGGGCTGAAGGACTCGCGAGAATTCGACATCGGGTTGAGCGCTACGGCCATCGCCCGGGGTGACACATTCGACTTGAAAATCACAACGCGCCGCTTTGCGCAGTCAGTATGGATCGAGAGCGAGGGCTTTCGCGCCGACGACGCTTACTTTCACATCGCGCCGGGCGGCGAAAAGACGCTGTCCCTCGCGCGGATTCCACACGAGCCCGAGCGCCCACTGCGCGGCCGCGTCCACGCTCTCAACGCACACACCGCCGCGAAGATCGAGATTCGCGCATGACGCTCGACAGCGCCGCTGGCGATGCTCGCGCGCCGAAGGGCGAGCGCATTCTCGATATCGCGGGCCTTCGCACCACCGCCGTCGGAAACCCGGATGCGCCGTTGACGTTGGTGTTACTTCACGGGTACGACATGAAGCCCGCGGACCTCGCACCGTTCGCTCACTCCATAGGCATCCCGGCTTACTTTCTTCTCCCGCAAGGACCGGTCTCCACTCCCAACCGCGGTCATGCCTGGTGGGAGGTGGACCTGGAGGCTCGGGAATCCTCCCTCTCCGTCGGACCCCGGGATCTGGCGAACGACCACCCCCACGGTCTTGCAGCTGCACGCCGGCAGTTCGGGCAGTTCCTCGCGGCGGTGACAGCAGAGGTAAAGCCGGGCCCCACGGCCAGCCGAACGACCCGCCGCCCAACGACAATCATAGGCGGCTTCTCTCAGGGTGGAATGCTGGCGCTCGATTGGGTCTTGCGCGGCAACCAACGCGTCGACGGCCTCGCACTGCTGTCAACCTCACGCCTGGCCCTGAGCGAGTGGGAGCCCCAGCGGGAACGGCTGCGGAATCTCCCGGTATTCCTCAGCCACGGAGCGACCGATCGGGACCTGGCTTTTGCGGCGGGCGAGCGCCTGCGCGACTTTCTGTTGGAAAGTGCAGCGCAGCTCACGTGGACGCCCTTCGAGGGGGGACACGAGATCCCCTTGGTAGTGTGGCGCGGTTTGCGGAAGTTCCTTGCCGCCTCAGCTAAAATGAAAGGGATCTGAAAGTCTCAAAGCGCGCACGCCCGCGAAAAATGTGGGCGGCGTCACACAAAATCGCCCCAGTACCAGGCACCGGATCGCGCGACTATGACCAGTATTACCCCTGAATTCAGTGCTCACCTTGCCGCGCTCAAGGCCATCGCGGTCGACGTTGCCGCGGTAAATGCCGCCGATGTGGACGCCAAGGCCCGCTTTCCGCGCGAAACGATCCAGGCGCTGCAAAAGGCGAAACTGCTCTCGGCCCCCATCCCACGCGAGTTGGGCGGTCCCGGCTACCGCATGCGCGAGCTCGCCGCGTTGTGCTCGACCCTGGCACAGTCGTGCGGCTCGAGCGCGATGGTGTTGGCCATGCATTACATACAGGTCGCCTGCATCGCCCGGCACGCGCAAACCTCCGCCTTCTTCCGTGACTATCTGAAGGAGCTCATCGAGCACCAGTACGTCCTGGCTTCGATGACTTCTGAAAACGGCACTTTTGGCGAGACCCGCACCAGCATCTGTGCGGTCGAGCGCAGCGACGGCCGGTTCAAGCTAGATAAAGACGCCACGACCGGCTCCTACTGCGAGCACGCCGACGGCATCCTCGTGACCTGCCGGCGCGGACCGGAGGCTCCCAGCAGCGACCAGGTTCTGGTCCTCGTCCGCAAAGGTGACTACAAGCTCACGCAGACCACCTCCTGGGACACCCTCGGCATGCGCGGCACGTGCAGCCCGGGCTTCAAACTCGAGTCCGCGGGCTCCGAGGAGCAGATCATTCCGGGTGCCTTCGCCGACTCGTCGGCGCAAACGATGGTGCCGTATTCGCACATTCTCTGGGCATCCCTCTGGTGGGGAATCGCCGCCGACGCCGTCGGCCGCGCGGCCGAGTTCGTGCGCGCCGGCGCCCGTAAAAATCCCGGTACCGTGCCGCCGACAGCAACCCGCCTCGCGGAAGTTTCCACGCAGCTGCAGGCGGCCCGCCACAACTGGCTGGCGCTCGCCACTGAATTCGACGAGCTCGATGCGAAACCCAACGGCCTGAAGGACCTGTTGAACATCGGCTGGGCGCTGAAGCTCAACAACCTCAAGATCAATGCCTCCGAGACCACGCCGCAGATCGTGCACAAGGCGCTGCAGATCACCGGCATTCTCGGCTACAAGAACGATTCGAAATTCAGCCTGGGCCGCCACTATCGCGATTCGTTGTCGGGAGCTCTCATGATCTCCAACGACCGCATCGCTTCCAAGAGCGCCTCGATGCTGCTGGTCTTCAAGGACAACTAAACTCGGGAGAAGGTCGGGTGACTGTCGATTACAACGCGGAAAAATTCTACGCGGGCCTCGTCGAGCACCGCCTCATCATCCCGGTCGGAGTGCAGGGTGCATTCGGCCGCGGAGCGGTCTTCGAGGATGTCCTCGAGCGTTTCAACGGCCTGGTCTCGCAGCTGTCGAAAAACGATAACGCCGAGTTCTATACCTTCCCGCCGGTCATCAGCCGCAAGGTGTTGGAAAAGGTCAACTACCTCGACTCGTTTCCGCACCTGTGCGGCGCGGTCTACAGTTTCTTCGGCAAGGAGCTGCAGGCGATCGCGCTGGCCAAGCGCGTGCACGAGGGCGAGCCGTGGGGCGACATGCTCGGCATGACCGACGTGGTGTTGAATCCCGCCGCCTGCTATCCCGTCTATCCGAGCTTCACCGGTGTCGTGCCCAAGGGCGGCCGCCTCGTGACCATGTTGAATTGGGTCTACCGTCACGAGCCCTCGCCGGAACCGACACGCATGCAGTCCTTCCGGGTGCGCGAGTTCGTCCGCGTCGGTACGCCCGATGAAGTGGTCGAATGGCGCGACATGTGGCTGCAACGCGGCATCGATCTGTTGACCTCGCTCGGCCTGCCCGCGAAATCCGACGTTGCCTCCGATCCGTTCTTCGGCCGCGGCGGCAAGATCCTCGCCGCCGGCCAGAAAGAGCAGAAGCTCAAGTTCGAAGTGCTGGTCCCGGTGATCTCGGCGGAGGATCCCACCGCCGTGTGCTCGTTCAACTTCCACCAGGAGCACTTCGGCTCCACCTTCGACATCCGCACCCAGGACGGCAATGTGGCCAACACGGCCTGCCTGGGCTTCGGCCTGGAGCGCATCGTGATGGCGCTCTTCAAGACCCACGGCTTCGACCCCGGCAAGTGGCCGACGGAAACGCGCCGCCTGCTGTGGCCCTAGAGCCTGACTTGAGCCAGCCACCGGCGAGCGTTCTGCGGGGGCTCGATCCCGCCAACTACCCGCGCAGCGTTCTGCATGCGGAGAGTTGTGTCTGGGTGGAGAAGAACTGTTACGTCGACATCTGGATCGAAGTCATTCACGCGCTCGGCCTCGAGCCGCGCGCCATCCTGCCTTTCGTGGCCGCCATCGACTTCGAAGGCGACCAGTGGACGTTCTTCAAACCTCCGCACGGCGAGCTGAACGACCTGTACGGCATCGACGTGCAGGAGCTGAACGTCTGGCGCCCGTTGCTCGAGCACGCGCTCGAACACCTCGCCGCCGGCAAGCTGATCTCAACGGAAGCCGACGCATTCTGGCTGCCCGACACCTCCGGGACGGACTACCGGCGCCAGCATACGAAGTCGACCATCGTGCTGAACGATCTCGATCTCGAGAACCGTACCCTCGGCTACTTTCACAACGCCGGCTACTACCGCTTGGAGGGCGAGGATTTCGCGCGTACCTTCCGGCTCGACGTCCCACCGGACCCCACATTCATGCCCCTGTTCGCCGAAGTCGTGCGGATCGATCGTGTGATCCGCCGCCCTGAGGCAGAGCTGGTCGCGATGTCGCGTGAGCTCTGGCGTCGCCACCTGGGGCGCCGTCCCACGCGCAATCCGGTTAGAAGCTTCCAGGAGCGCTTCGAGCGCGACCTGCCCGGCCTGCAGGAAAAGGGGCTCGCTCATTATCACGCCTGGGCTTTCGGAACGATCCGGCAGCTCGGCGCGGCCTTCGAGCTGGCAGCGCTCAACCTCAAGTGGCTCACCGCCAACGGCACCCCCGGCCTCGAGACGGCCACCGCCGCCTTCGAGCAGCTCGCGAATACCAACAAGACGCTCATCCTCAAAGGCGCTCGTGCCACCAACAGCAGACGTCCCCTCGACGGCGCGCCGCTGTTCGACGCCATGGCTTCCGCCTGGGAAAACGGACTCGGCTCGTTGCACGAGCTTTAGGCTTTAACGCCTCGGTCACGATCCTTTGTCGTTGAAAATGATAGGATTCCCGGATGCAGATCCGAGTACTGGTGGATGTCTATCCGCATCCATTCAAACCCTATTTCGACGTGCAGTTCGAGGAATGGCGCCGCGCCGGCCATGACCTGGGCGTCTTCTCCCTGGCGAGGATTCCTGGAGCGATCAGCCCGGTAAGCGTGACGACGGTGAAATCACTGCGTGAGGCGCCGCTCACGCTTACGCTGCGTGGCCTCGCGCGGTTCATAGGTGCGCCGCTACGGAGTCTGAAGCTCGCCAAGGCAGCCGGCTCCCTGCTGGAAGGCGTCAAATTGCTCGCCCTCGATGCACAGCTGCCGCTCACCGCTCCGGACGTCTTCTTCATGCACAACCTTGCGGCTGGCGCGCGAGTCTGGTACCTGAAGCGTGTTTTTCCGCGTGTTCCCGTCGGACTCTACTACCACGGTGGAGAGATTCCAGGCGTCGCCGCCATCACCCGGGAACAGGCCGGGCGCGCCCTGCAGGGGACCGACCTGGTGCTCACCAACACCCAGAGCTCGGCCAGCGAGATCGTGGAGCGTGGCGCACGCGCGGACCAGATCCGCATCGTGCCGGTGGGCTTCCGACTCGAGGACTACCCTTGGCTGGAGAATCGGGCGTATCAACCGAACGGACGCTTCCGGATCGTGTCGGTGGGCAGGATGGCACCCGAGAAGGGCTTCGACGTCGCCATTCGCGCACTGAGCGAGTTGCATCGGCGCGGCACGGTCGCTTTCGAGTACACCCTCATCGGCGACGGACCCGAGATGGCCAACATCCGGCGCGTCGTGCAGGAGTGTGGCATCGAGTCACTCGTGCGCTTCACCGGCGCCCTGCCTATTACCGAAGTCGTCAAGGCACTCAGTAATGCCGACGTGCTCGTTCTGCCGAGCGTGCCGCGACACACCTGGAGGGAGAACCAGGCCTGCGTGATGCAGGAGGCCATGCTCATGGGCACGGTCGTCGTGGCGGCGGACATCGGTGGCGTCTCGGAGTCAATTCCCGAGGAAATGCGGAAGTTTCTCTTTCCTCCCGGTGAGCAGCAGCCGCTCACGGACAGTATCGAGCGCCTGCTCCGCACGGGCGCCACGGCGCTGCGCGAGCTGGGCCGCGTGGGACGGAATTTCGTGATACGTAAGTACGATGTGCGCGAATTGAATGCGCGGATCCTGACAGTCCTGCATGAAGTGAAGGACCAGCGTGTTATCTGAATCAGTAGCCGACAGCCTGCGTGTGAGCGTTCTGTCGGCGGGCGACGGGCCGGCGCTGAGCGCGTTTTATCGCGCGGTGTGGAGCTCGAGCAGCGCGCCCGAGGAGCCTGCGTCGGATGCAACTGACTCGCGCATACCCTGCCCTTTTACAGCCGATCCGCCACCGGTGGTAGGTGTCTACGCGGGCGCGGATCTCATTGGCCATCTGGGCTCGATTCCAACGGAGTTCTGGGACGGACAACGCGGCACCGGCGCCCACTGGCTCAAGGGCCTGATGGTGCTGGAGCAGTATCGCAACGGGCCGATCGGCTACCAACTCGTGAAGGAGATGATGAAGCAGGTCGCCGTTACCGCGGTCATGACGGTAGCACCGGCGGCTCGCCGCCTGTTCCAGGCGGTTGGCTTCAAGGACCTCGGCTCGGTCCCCAACTACGTCAGCGTGATTCGTCCCACACGAGTGTTACGAGCGATCGATGTGGAACGACTGGGGTTGACGTCGCTCCCCCGTGCGTTGCGAACGATGCTGGGCCTGTCGCGCCTGCCACCGGTCGCCTGGGTTGGAGGTAGCCTGGCGGCCGTGGGACTGGGCCTGGTCGATGGCGCGAATCACCTGACCTGTCTGGGCTTGCGGGCCCGCATCGGCGCGACACCCCCGGGCGTTGCCGAGACGGACGCGGTTTGGGAGCGACTCCGGACCCAACTGGACCTGTCGCCCTCTCGCTGCGGCGCCTACATGGAATGGCGCTACGCCGGTCACCGGCCCGGACGCTACGAATTCATCGAAGTCCGCCGCGGCAGCCAGCTCGTGGCACTGGTGGTTGTAAGGCGACCCGAGAGAGTTGACGACCCGCGGCTGGCGGGCTTGCGTGTCGGGCTCGTCGTCGATCTGGTGGTCGATCCCACCGATACCGCGGCGGTCACCGCAGCCTTCCTGGCCGCGCGAAAATGGGGAAAAAAAGCCTCTTGCGACGCGGTTCTGTTAACTTTATCCCACCTTGGCGTGGGGCGGCTTGTGAAGCGACTCGGCTTCATTAGAATTCCGGGAAACGTGCATTTCATGCTGCGTGCCCCCGCCGGCGCGCCAATAACGGCCCCCAAGGACACCGGGCGCTCCTGGTTGACACGTGGCGACGCGTGGGGCGACGATATTTGATTCTTGCGGAGAGAAGGCAGTTGACCGACCCGATTCAAAGCAGGCTCGAGCAGATCTTCCGAGCCGTGTTCGAGCTGCCGCCGGATGCGCAGGTTCTGAACATCCGCCAGATCAACTTCCGCAAGTGGGACTCACTCGGCCACGTGCTGCTCATGTCGGCCGTTGAAAGCGAGTTTGGCCTCGAGATCAACATCGCCGCGAGCGCCAAGCTCACCTCCTTCGAGTCTCTGGAGCTCTACCTGACGGAGAACGCCCGTGACCGAAGCGCGGTTCACGGTTGAGGTCGACGCCGAGGCTCCGATTGCCTTTGCACGACTGAGCGGCGACTGGAATCCGCTCCACACCCGCGCCGACTATGCGGCGCGCACTCCTTTCGGCCGTCCCGTCCTGCACGGCGCCTACCTGAGCGGCCTGCTTTCGCGACTGGCCGGCATGTTTCTGCCTGGCGAGAAGTGCCTGCTCCATGGGATCTCGTTACGTTTCATAGCGCCCGTACAACCTCCGGTAACGCTCGCCGTCGCCGGCAAACTCATCGACGGCTCGATGGAGCAGGGTAGGGTCGGTGTGCGCATCACCGACGCGGTTTCCGGGACGGCCTATGCCGAAGGTCATTATGACTTCGGACTGCACACTTCCGGGGAAACGACCGCCCCTGCTGTCCACACCGCCGCGCCCGCCACTGCGGGAGCGAGCACGGTTCTGGTTACTGGCGGCTCGGGCGCGCTCGCCAGGGCCGTACTCGCGAAATTGTCGCCCACGGGGGCGCTCGGTGTGTCGCGCTCTTCGAGCGGCCCGGGCCTCATCAAAGGGACCACGGCCACCGAGATTGAAGCTGCACTCGAGGGGCGGCGCATCTCCGCCATCGTTCACTGCGCGTGGCCATCTCCCGACAACGAGTCGCTGACAGACCTCACGGATGTTCGCGCCGCCACCGAATTCAACATCGCCGCACCGTTACGCGAAGCCATCGAGCTGGCGCAACTGCTGAAAAAGCGCGGCACGGCCGACAGCATGCTCGTGCTCATCGGCTCGACGGCCGCGGAGCCCGGTCGTCATAACTATCGCATGCCGCTTTACACCTTGAGCAAATCGCTCGTCCCCACCCTGTGCCGGGTGCTGGCGACCGAGCTCGCCGTCTCCTCGCAGCGCTGCGTGGCCGTTGTTTATGACGTAATCGAAGGCGGAATGAATGGCCGCCTCAGTGCGAGCGCGCGTATCGCCCACAAAGATCGCTCGCCGTTCGGACGCATCGCCTCGCCCGACGAGGCCGCCGAGCAGTTGGTCTGGATTCTGAACAACAAGAGCTTCCTGGCCTCCGGATCGACCCTGGAGCTGACCGGAGGCGCCGCGCCGTGAACTTCCTGCAAGCACATGCTGCCGTGAAAGGCTTGCGCGACGGCAAGCCGTTGCGCTTTACGTTGGTCTGCTCGGGGGTCACCGCGACTCTCGAGCTCTTCCTGCGCGCACACGCCGCACAGGAAGGCATTGACGCGCAGGTCGACACCATTCCCTTCAACTCGCTAGCGCAAAGGATCCGCACCAAGGACACTTCCGGCATGTTGGAAGTGTTTCTGTTGCTGCCGTGGGACCTCCTGCCGGTGGCGGACTGGCGCACGGGCCTGCCCGGCAACTCGGTCAGTTATGAACAGGCGGAGGTCGTTCTCTCCGAGCATGTGCAGCTGCTTTCCCAGCGCTCCGCCGCACGCTTCGTCTACCTGCAGGCTCCGATCCCACCGCTGGGAACCACAGCGGCGGCGGCGCGCGCGCTCGAAACACAAGTTCTGGCGGCAGCCCGCCGTGTCGGCGCCGCTGAATTGCCCCGTCAGTGTTTCAACCTGGCGTCTTACTTCGAGACCGGCAATCCGCTCGCCTCGCAGTCCCTGAGCGAGATCGCCGGACAAATCATCCAGGCGGCGCTCGCCGCGCGGCGTGAGCCGAAGAAAGTCCTGGTCACCGACCTCGATAACACTCTCTGGAACGGCGTGATTGGCGAGGACGGCGTCGATGGCATCGCCTACGGGCCCGAAGGGCGTGGCTATCCGTTCTTCGCCTACCAATCGCTGCTCCACAAGCTACGGCAGGAGGGCACGATTCTCGCGGCCGTGAGCCGCAATGACGCCGACCTGGCGCTGGCTCCTTTCAAACGCGGACAGATGACCCTGCGCGAGGCTGACTTCGTCGCCATCATCGCCAGCTACAATTCGAAGTCCGCGCAAATCAGTCAGCTCGCGCAGGAGTTGAATCTCGGCCTCGATTCCTTCGTCTTCGTCGACGATAACCCCATCGAGCTCGAGGAAGTCGGGCGGGCGCTGCCGACGGTCGAGCGCGTCCTGTTCGAGGGCAAGCCGGCCGCATTGCCGGACTTGTTCGAGCGATTGACTGCACTGTTCGGAAAGGCCACGCTGACCGAAGAGGATACCAAGCGGACCGAGATGTACCGGGCGCGTCTCGGAAGCGCGGTGCCGAGCACCGCCGCGGGTGCGGATCTGACCGAGTTCCTGAGCTCCCTGGAGATGAAGCTGACGATCCGCGAGCGCGCGCTCGGTGACCACGCGCGCTGCCTACAGCTCATCAACAAAACGAACCAGTTCAATTTCAACGGCCGCCGCCTGAGCGAGGCCGAGCTCGAATCGACCCTCACGGCTGGCGGCCACCTGATAGGGGTGACCCTCGATGATCGCAACGGGACTCACGGCGAAGTGATCGCTTGCCTGATCGATGCGGCGGGCACCGTCGAATCCTTCGTCATGTCCTGTCGCGTATTTCAACGACGTGCCGAGTTTGCGTTCGTCGCCTGGCTGGCGGCGCAGTCGTACGCGCCTCGGGAGTACCGCTATATTCCCACCGAGCGGAACGAGCCGGTCCGTATGTTTCTCGAACAGTTGCAACAGAGCACCAGCGAAGGATTGATCCCGTTCGAGGGGCAGCGCGTGGCGATGGAGTGCGCCTCGGACCTGGCCCTGTTCCGCGTCACCGCCACATAAAGTATGTATCCCGGTGGTAAACGTTTTGCCTTCACCGTCTTCGACGATACGGACGTTGCCACCCTGGATTCGATCCGTCCGGTCTACGATCTGCTGTATGACCTGGGATTTCTGACGACAAAAACAGTCTGGCCGCTGAGTTATGACCAGCCGAGCTCTTACGCGGGATCGAGCTCGCTCGAGGATGACGAGTACCGCGAGTACCTCCTCCTGTTGCAATCGCGGGGCTTCGAGATCGCCTCCCACGGCGCGACGATGGAGACTTCACTGCGCGCCGACTCGGAACGCGCGTTGCAGTTGTTCCGCAGTGTCTTCGGCCACGGACCGACCTCGTATGCAGCCCACTCGCGCAACCGGGACAACCTCTACTGGGGACGTCACCGCTTTCAGTTCGGCCTCTGGCGCGGGCTTTATCAAACGCTGGCCGGTCGGCGTGATCCGGAATACTCCGGTCACATCGTCGGATCTGACGTCTATTGGCTCGATCTGGTGCCCGAGCTGCGCTATATCCGCAATTTCACCTACGACGGTGTCGACCTGAATCGCGTCACGCCGCATATTCCCTACCGGACCGCGAAGACGGCGGCGGTACATGGCTGGTTTCCGTCATGCGACGCCGACAACGTTGAGGAGTTCCTCGAACTGCTGAGCCCCGGCAACCAGGAAGCGCTCGAGAAAGCGGGCGGTCTGTGCATCGTCAGCACTCATTTCGGCAAGGGTTTCATCCGTAACGGCCGCGTGCGCGACGATGTAGCACGGACACTCGAAGTATTGAGCAAGCGCCCCGGCTGGTTCGTTCCGCTCACCCCATTGCTGGATCACCTGGCAGCCGCTCGTGGAATCACGAGCCTCACCGGCCCGCAGTTGTTTCGTCTCGAAGGCCTCTGGTTCGTGCATATGCTGCTGCGCCGCCGCCGCCACCGCCGTTACGAAGCGACCGAGACGCCTTTCCTCATAGCCGCTCAGAAAGCGCGTGCCGCGCGACTGGAGCGCACGGCATGAAGTTCAAGATCTCGGAAAACAACTTCGACCTGATCCGGCTGTTCGCGGCCACCGAAGTGGCCGTGCTGCATATTTTCTCGTACCTGTCGCCGCAGATCTATTCGCACCCCACGCCGCTGCAGGATGCCGTCATCCGGCTCCTGGAGATGTTTCCGGGCGTGCCCACGTTCTTCTTCATCAGCGGCTTTCTCATCAGCCGCTCGTACGAGCGCGTCGGCTCGTTGCGCGAATATGCGCGCAACCGGAGTCTGCGAATATTTCCTGCACTGTATGCCTGTGTCGCCGTCAACCTGCTGATGGTGTGGGCGACCGGCTACCTCGCCGCCAACGGCGTCGGCTTCGGCCAGGTCATGTTGCTCTACATCGCCAAGACGACGTTCTTCCAGTTCTACAACCCCGATTTCATGCGCCATTTCGGCGATGGCGTGTTGAACGGCAGCCTGTGGACGGTGTGCGTGGAGCTGCAGTTCTATTTCCTGATACCGCTGGTCTACAAGCTGCTGCCCGGCGGGAACAAGCGAGCGACGAACATCGTCCTCATCGCGCTCATCGTCGTGTCGATCGTCTGCAACCGCTTGCTCTACGCAAACCAGCACGAGTTCGCCGACTCCAATTACTGGAAGCTGGCGCGCGTCAGCTTCCTGCCCTGGTTTTACATGTTCCTGACGGGCGTGCTGGTCCAGAAGAATTTCGAGGCGGTCTGCCGGTTCCTGCCGCGGAACTCCTTCTTCATCTACATGCCCGCCTACATCGCCTACGCGGCACTCATGCTGAGTCTGGGTTTCAGCTTCCACAACGACATCAGCCCACTGCTGTACTTTCCGCTGGTGGCAGCGGTGCTGGCCAGCGCCTACTCGGCCCCGACGCTGGCGCGCCGCTTGCTGAACGGAAACGACCTTTCGTACGGGATCTACATCTACCATGTCCCTTTTATGAACATGTTTCTGTTTTATGGCTGGCTGAACAACACGCTCTACACCGCAATCGTCATGGTGCTCACCATCGCCGCGGCGGCCATCTCCTGGTTTGTCATCGAGCGCCCCAGCCTGCGGCAGAAACACCGGACCATGCACCCAGTACCGGCCGCACCGTGACTGGCGTAGAGCGGCGACCGCTGTATTTTGGAAACGAGGGCCGCCCGCTGTTCGGTTGGTTGCACCTGCCGGCGCACTCTACTGCATCTATCGGTCTCGTCATCTGCAACGCGTTCGGCAACGAGGCCCTCTGTTCTCATCGCAGCGTCCGCCACTTCGCCGAGCGGGCGGCCCGACAGGGTATTCCGACGCTGCGGTTCGATTACGACGGCACGGGTGATTCAGCGGGACATGATCTCGAAGCCGACCGTCTCGTCGCCTGGATCGCAAGTGCGGGAGCCGCGGCGGACGAGATCAGGGCCGCGACCGGTGTAGCGCGCGTCTGTTTTGCGGGCATTCGCCTCGGCGCCGCGATCGCCACTCTGGCGGCTCTCGAGCGCACCGATGTGGCGGGACTCATTGCCATTGCACCGGTGCTCAGTGGGAAGGCCTACGTGCGCGAGTTGCGTCTGTTGACGCGGGCCATGGAGGCTAAAAGTAACAGTACTAACGGTACTAACAGTACAAATTCCGGCCGCCCTGACCTGTTGCAGGCCGCCGGCTTCGCGATGACTGCCCAGACCCAGGAAAGTCTCCACGAGATCGACCTGAAGCGGCTCGCGAAGCCTCCCGCCGCTCAGATATTGGTTCTCGACCGGGCAGAACTGCCTGCGGGCGACGCGTGGCCGCAGCACCTTCGTAACCTCGGCGCACGGGCGGAACGGGTCGCGGTCGCCGGGTACACCGAGATGATGCTCGACAGTCACGAGACAGTCATTCCGCAGGAAATCATCGGCACCGCGTTAGGTTGGTTGGGTGGGATCTCCGCTCCCGGCCAGCGCACCGAAAGCAGGCCAACCTGGGCGGCACGTGAACGGGCCGTGATCCCACAGGGTTCCCAGATCGACCCTGTTACGGGAGACACGCCCTCGGCAACCGTAGAAGAGAGCTTTGTCAGGATTGGCCCAGCGCCCGAGCTTTTTGGAATTGTCAGCGTTCCGCTGTCGCAGCGACGTGACCGCGCCGCAAACGGTCCCGCTGTCCTGTTATTGAACGCTGGCGCGGTGTACCACGTCGGCCCAAATCGCCTGTACGTCGCGTTTGCACGTCATCTCGCGCGATCCGGCTACGTGGTGTTGCGCATGGACATCGCTGGTATCGGCGATAGCCCCGTGCGCGAGGGCGAGGCGGACAACATCGTCTACTCGAAGTTCGCGCTGGATGACCTGGGCAAGTCCATCGATTACCTGCGGCGCGAATGGGGCGTCCGCGATGTGCGCGCCGTCGGCCTGTGCTCGGGCGCCTATCACGCCTTCAAGGCGAGCGTCGCGCGCCTGCCGCTGACGCACGCCGTGATGATCAATCCGCTGACTTTTTTCTGGAAAGAAGGCATGTCGCTCGAATATCCCGAGCACCGGATTGCCGCTGACATCGTGCGCTACCGCACCAACGTGCTGCGTCTGTCTTCCTGGCTGAAACTCTTCACCGGCGGAGTGAATCTCGTGGAGCTTGGACACGTGCTCGCGCGACGTGCACGAACCGTCACGCTGACAGCGCTTCGCGCACCCGCACGCCTGTTGGGCATTCCCTTGCAGGATGACCTGCCGAGCGAGCTACGCACGGCGGCAAGGGCTCCTGTACAACTGCACTTTCTTTTCGCAGCCACCGATCCGGGGCAGGAACTGCTCCGCAGCCAGGGCGGCAGCACCGCGCAGCGGATGCTCGCACGCGGCCAGGTGAAGGTCGAACTCATCGAAGGCGCCGACCATACCTTCACCGACCTGACCGCGAGGACGACACTCGCCACGGCACTGTCGCGCATTCTGGGTGCCGGCGCGCCGCAGCCGCGGCCTGGCTGCGAGGCCGGCCGCTAGTGAGCGCGGGAGGGACCGACAAGCTCGCCGCCGCGGAAGTGAGCCGACATATTCCGGCCCTGGATGGCATTCGCGCGCTCGCGATCCTGCTCGTCATCCCACACAACGTCGACCTGCTGCGACCGCCGGTCCCGACCATCGACTACCCCGCCGTCATTTTTTTGCACGCCGGCTGGATCGGCGTGCAGCTGTTCTTCGTGCTCTCCGGCTTTCTGATCACCGGCAACCTGTTGGATACGCGCGGCTCGGGCAACTACTTCAGTGCCTTCTTCGGGCGCCGTGCGCTGCGGATCATGCCGCTTTACTTCGCGATGTTGTGCATCGCCTTCGTGATCGCTCCGGCCATTACCACGCTCCCCGAGGGTCTGCGCGCGACCGCGAACCACCAGGTCTGGCTGTGGACTTTCACGTCCAACTGGGCCGCGCCTTTCGGCGCCGAGGTGCATGGCTTCGGTCATTTCTGGTCGCTCGCGGTGGAGGAGCAGTTCTATCTGCTGTGGCCTTTCATCGTGTTTCTGTGCAGGCCGGCCGCACTGTTGCGAGTCTGCGCCGGGGTGGCGCTGTTAGCCCTGGCGACTCGCTGCTGGCTCATCTATGAGCACTTCCCGCAGGAAGCGCTCTATATGTTCACGATCTGCCGGATGGACGCCCTGGCGATGGGTGCGGCCGCGGCGGCATTGCTTCGTATACCGTCCACCTTGGCGCTTTTGCAGCGATCGGTGAAAACCGTCGCATGGCTCGCTGCGGGAATGTTGCTGGCCACGACCGTCGGAACACGGGGGCTGGCGATGTACGAAGTCAGCACGCAATCGATCGGCTACACCCTTCTGTCCGCCGCTTTTGCCCTGATCTTGTTGCTGGCGGCTCTCCCGACCACAGGCGGGCTGCGCGCCGTCATGGGCCTACTCGCGTCCGCACCACTGCGGCTCATCGGCCGATACAGCTATGGCATGTACGTCTTCCATCTGCCACTGCATACATTTTTCGGAATCGCCCTGCTGCGCAGCCTGGTAGGAGTAGTCACTCCCACCGAGGCGCTGGTGTACATCGTCGTCCTGACCGCGGTCAGCTTCGGGATCGCAGCGCTCTCCTATGAGCTGTTTGAGCGGCGCTTCCTGCGCCTCAAACTGCATCTCATGCCGCAACCGACGCCGGCGGTTAAGCCGTAAGCCGTCCGACCAGCGTAGTGAGATTGCCGAGCTGAATGTCCTCGGTGAATCCGGCCTCGACGCGGGCGCGAGCCCGGGTCGCAAGGCGGTCGCGTAGTGCCGGCTCATCCAACAAACGCTCCATGGCGCTCGCCAGAGCAGCCGCATCGCCCGTTGGAAACAGCAAGCCGGTGCCGTTATCCTCGATCGATTCCCGCAGACCGCGCAAATCCGACACCAGGACCGGCAGGCCACTGGCCTGCATCTCCATTCCCGAGCGGGGAAAGGAATCCCACCCCGTGGAGGCGATGACCGCGGCGTAGCAGCCGCGCTGCAAAACGTCGAGGTCCGAGCGATAACCCCCGAACGTGACGCGGTCCCGCGCTGCCTCCGTCAGCAGCGCGACGTGCGGGAGATGCTCATCGCCCTTGTTTCCCAGCAACAGGACATGCCAGTCATCGGCTCCACGGCGCCCGGCGAGTCGATTCGCCGCCTCCATGATGACCGCGACGCCTTTGCGAGGCTCCATATGTCCCGAGTAGAAAAAGATCCGCCGGTGCGGCGCTATCGCGAGACGCTCATAGACCTTCGAAGTATCGGCCGCGTCGGGCCGGAAACGGACGGTATCGACCCCCAGGTAGATGACACTCGTGCGACTCGCGGGGATGCCGCGGCCGAGCACGGCTGTCTCGGCCATGCCGCGCGATTCGAACACGTAGTGATCCGGTCCGTGGCGTCTGAGGGCGACCGAGAGTTGTTTGAGTAAACGCTTCACCCCGATGTTGACGGAGCTCATGGGAGCGCCCCAATAGGAGATCATGTGCCGTAACCCGGAGCGGCGCAGGGTCTTGTAGATGGGACGGTGCACTCCGAGATCGAAGCCGAAAAGCGTGTCGATCCCGTGCTTGCGCACATAGTCCGCGGCGCGCTCATGGTTCGCGGACTCCGTGCCCTTCATGTCAACGACCAGGTATTGGCTGAAGTCGGCCGGCAGAGTCGTCGAGGGACCTTTGGACATCGACGGATAGGCGAAGTGGATGCGGCTGGCATCGCCCCCCGTTAGATTCAGCGCCATCCGGTAGAAGAGCAGCTCCAGGGGCCCGATGGCATATCCGGTGTTGGATCCGACATGCAGGCTGACGAGAATGGATTTCATGACCCCTCAGATCTCAACTGCTGAAGAACGCCATCGACCGTTTCCCACGCCAGGCGGACTGCGTCGGGGCTCACGCTCGAATGGGTGGGAAGAGTAAAGAGGCGCTGTGCCAACTCCGCCGCATTGGGGAATGGCCCTTGGCGGGCGACATCGGCGGGAACGTCCGCGATCCTTTCAAGGCTGCTGCCGTAAAGGCGCGATGCCCCGAGCCCGCGTGCGTTCAGAGCGGCCACGAGCGCCGCGCAGAGGCGCTCGTCGCGAGCCAACAAGGGGAGGCGCAAACGGGTGTTGTCGCTCGATTCCTGCGAGTTACACCGTAAGGGCTCGATGCCTCGTGAGAGCCACTCCTGACACGCGGCACGCCAGATGGAAGCGTCATATCCGGCCGCGTCCCGATACTCGCAAAGACCAGACGCCACTTGCGCGACAGTGCCGGCGGAGACCGAGCGAGTCGCAGCGAGCGTTTTATAACGGGTGCTGCCTAATGAGCTGCCGAGCAGACGCGAGGAGAAAGCATAGACGCCGGGATGGGTCGCGACATTGAAGGCGAGGCCCGCGAGACGGCTCTCCAGAAAGCGATCCCGCGTGCCCGCGGCGGGTTCCTGTATGCGGGCCGCCAGATCCGCCGTACGGTTGGGAGGGTGTAGCAACGCGCCACCGCGAAGCAGGTTCAACGGCTTGCCGCGCCCGAAACTCAGCACCACGTAATCGCCCAGCCATGCGGCAGGCAGTTGGGGCGGCAGATGTTGAGCACTGTCCTGGATGAGAAGCGTGTCACATTCCGTTGCAATCTGACGCAGGCGCGACGCCTGGTCGCCCACTCCCAGGAGGTTGACGGCAACGACGGCTACGGTGTCGCTCGAGATGGCCCTCCGCAACTCCTCTAGGTCATAACCCCACTCGCCCGCCGCCGTATCGAGCAACCTGGGGTAAACACCCGCGTACACACTGGCCGTGATGAGGTCAGGGCAGGCATACGCCGGCAAAATAACCTCGGGACGGGCGCTGTCAGAGCGAATCCGGGCGTCTGCGATGGCCAACGCCAACGCCTGCGTCCCGGACCCGCAGATCAGCGCCCCATAGGGCGCAAACAGCGCCTCGAGCGACTCGCGGGGGCGGCGCCGGCCCAGTGGAACGGGCCGCCGGACGGGGGGCAGAATCGCTGGCATGTCAGAATTTGCGGGCTGTCACAAGCAAAACGTCAATTGTAAGTTACCCTGCCAACTATTGCCCAGACCACCCTTCCCGGACTGCGGGTAGAATCCGCCCCTCGTCAGGAAGTGCGCCCGTCAATGTCACAAACTCTCGAAATACTGTTCTGGCTGGGCGTCTTCATCGCCCTCTACAGCTATTTGATCTATCCGCTGCTGCTGGCGCTGATGCAGCGGAAGCGTTTGCGTACTGCGGCGAACTCGGCGGACCTGCCCCCTATGACGGTCATCGTGACCGCGCGTAACGAGGAGCGGCGCATCGCCGAAAAGCTCGAAAACACCCTGGCTCTGGACTACCCACGGCACCTCCTCGAAGTGCTCGTAGCCTCGGATGCCTCGACAGACGCCACCGAAGAGATCGCCGGGCGTTTCGCCGATCGTAACGTCCGAGTAGTGCGCTCCCCGGAGCGTAAGGGTAAGGAGCACGCGCAGAGTCTGGCGATCCGGGAGTCACGGAATGCGCTCCTGGTCTTCACCGACGCCGCCACCCGACTGCATCCCGACGCCTTACGCCTGCTGGCCGAGGATTTCGCAGATCCGCAGGTGGGCGCCGTTTCCAGCGAGGACGAGCTCGTGTCGCCGCAGGGCGAGGTTCGCGGGGAGGGAGCGTACGTACGCTACGAGATGTGGCTGCGAGGTCTCGAGAGCAACGTTGCAGGCCTGGTGGGTCTGAGCGGTTCCTGCTTCGCGGTTCGAAAAAGCGTCTGCGATCGCTGGCGCACCGACACTCCAAGCGACATCACGGTTGCCCTGCTCTGCGCGCAGGCCGGCCTGCGCGCGATCACCGACGCTCGCGTGAAAGGGATGTACCAGGATCTCAAGGATGAATCGAAGGAATTCGAGCGCAAGAAGCGCACCATCATTCGCGGCATGACGGCCGTGTGGGAATTGCGGGAATCCCTGCACCCTCGCAATGGTCTGTTTGCGCTCCAGGTTTGGAGCCACAAGATATTCCGCTGGCTGGTCCCCATTGGAATGTTACTGGCGCTGGCGACGAGTATTGCGCTCGCTCGCGACAGCGCTCTATACCGGTTCTTTGTCATTCTTCAGCTCGTGGCTTACGCCGCTGCCGTCTGCGCCTACCTGTCCGTCACGGCGCGTCGAATGATGCCCCTGCGCATTGCATTGTTCTTCTTCGTGGCTAACATAGCCACGGCCGCTGCCATGTGGGATTTCCTGCGTGGCGTGCGTATCGTGACCTGGAACCCCTCGCAGCGCTAGCGAGCCCGACAGGACGACTGAAGAGCCATGGCACAATCCGACTCGAGCGCCGGTCGTCTCGTAAAGCACTCCTCGATTTACGCGATCGGCAACATCTCGAGGCAGCTGGTCGGCTTCCTCATGCTGCCGCTGTATACCCATTACCTGACGCCGGCCGACTACGGCGTCGTGGGTCTCCTCACGTTCGCGCTTGCGCTGCTGGAACCGTTCTTCGGCGCCCGTCTCGGCGACGCGATGCTGAAATTTTATTATGAGGCGAAGGACGAGACTCAACAGCGACTGGTGATCTCCACCTCGCTCGTCATCACGGGGGTGGTGAGTGCGGCTGTCGCCACCATCGCGTTCCTCGCACGCGCACCCGCGTCTCAGCTCATCTTCGGTACCGCCGAATACGCGCTTCCTGTCGGACTCATGTCCTATGTGTTCCTGACACAGGCGCTCGAATCCTACGGTCTCACTTACGTCCGCATCCGCCGCAAGCCGTTCCTCTTCATCAGCATCAACCTGTCGAAACTGGTGCTGCAGCTTTCGCTGAACATCTGGTTCATCGTCTACCTGAAGCTGGGCATAACGGGCGTGGTGTTGAGCGGAGTCATCTCGTCCGCCCTGTACGCGCTCGGCCTGTCGCTCTACTCGATGTACTACAACGGTGCGACCTGTGACATACAGATCGCCAAGCGCATGCTCGTGTTCAGCTGGCCGCTGTGGGTCTCGAGCCTGGCCTCGCTCTACATTTATTCATCCAACCGCTATTACATCCGCCTGTTCGGCTCCATGGACCAGGTGGGCTATTACGAGCTCGCGGCCCGCTTCGCCGGCCTGCTCGGCGTGGTGATCTGGCAACCGATCTCGCAGTTCTGGGAAACGGAGCGTTTTCGCCACTACCAGCAGCCGCATGCGCGCACCATCTTCGGCAGTGTGTTCGAATTCTCGAGCATGCTGCTGTTCATCGGCGCGCTCGGGCTCAGCATTTTCTCCGAGCCCGTCATCCATTTCATGGCGGCGCCCGCCTTCCACAACGCGGCACTGCTGGTGCCGTTGCTCGCGTTCGGCTGGCTGTTCGGCTACCTCACGCTGTTCGTCAACTTCAGCTTCCTGGTGACCGAGAAAACGGTCCTCATCAGCCGCAACAACTACATCACGGTGGCCATTGTCACCGCCTTGAACTTCATACTCGTGCCGAGGTTCGGTTACATCGGCGCGGGCTGCGCGCAGTTACTGGCTCTCTTCCTGCAATTTCTTCTGGTGCGCGCCTCGGCCCGCCCGCACTATGACATGGGGCTGCGCCTCACCCCGATTCTCGCCATGGCGGGACTCAGCGCCGGCGGCTACCTGTTGGCCAATCGCGTGCTGCACATTTCCTGGGTGCCGTTGGATCTGCTCTGGAAAGCGCTGGTGTGCGCGGTTACGGCGGCACTTCTGTTGGGCGTGGTACTGTTGTCCGCTCCCAACAGGAAACAGGTCGTGCGGCTGCTCGACAGCCTCGTTTTCCCGCTCATGCGCAAGCTGCGCCTGATGCCCCAATTGTGATGCCGGCCAGCCGCGTCCTGCACGTCGCCTCGGGAGACCTCTGGGCGGGGGCCGAAGTGCAGATCTACCACGTCCTGCGCGCTCTGCATGCCCGCCCGGATACCATCGTGAGCGCGGTTGTGTTGAATTCGGGCGAGCTGGCAAAACGGTTGCGGACTGCCGGAATCGCCGTCACGGTGATCGACGAGCGGACGGCCTCTCCCTTGCAACTGCTGCGCGGAATTCTGCGCGAGGTTCGGGCGACACGGGCCGGTGTCGTGCACACCCACCGCTTCAAGGAAAACATCCTCGGGTCGATCGCCGCGCGCCTGTCCGGGCGCGCGCTGTCGGTGCGGACCGTTCATGGACGGCCTGAGCACGCGCGCGGGAAAACATTCAGACACGCGTTAGCGCGTGGCCTCGACTCCGTGACGACCCGTCTGCAGGTTGGAGTCGTCGGTGTATCGCGCGACTTATGCGACTATCTGCGCGCAGAGTTACCCCGAAGCGCCGTGTTTTTCGTTCCGAATGGCATCGACACCGCGGCGGTGGCTCGAGTTGCCGAGGAACCCTCTCCTTACCAGAGGCAGCCCCGCTGGAATGTAGCGCTGGTAGGACGGATGGTGCCGGTAAAGCGCGTCGACCTGTTCCTCCAGGCGGCAGCGTTACTGAGTCAGGCGCAGCCAGAGAATTATCGTTTCGTAGTCGTCGGCGATGGACCGCTGCTGGGCGAAATGCGTGCGCTGGCGGACCGCCTGGGCGTCGCACAGGAGGTCGACTTCCTGGGTTTCCAGAGCAACAGCCTGAGCATTCTCAAACAGATGGATTGCCTCGTCGTGAGCTCCGATCACGAGGGTCTGCCGATGGTCGTCCTGGAGGCCCTGTCCCTCGGGGTGCCCGTCGTGGCGCACGCTGTGGGCGGCATGCCGGAGGTCCTCGAGGGAGTCCCCGGCCAGCGGCTGGTCAACCAACACACGGCGCAGGGGTATGCGACCGCCATCGCGGAGCTCGCGGCGACCGAGCGGTTAGCGAGGGAACCCCCAGCGGGGGCCACCGAGCCTCTGGAAAAGCCTCGGCGCCGGGAATGTCAGCTCCCTGCGGACTTTGAGATATCCCACACCGCCGCGGCTTATGCGGCCCTGTACCGTGACCTGCTGGCCAAAGCCGGCCTGCAGGCCTGACGATGTCAATCATGCCCGGACAGCGCTCGATCTGGATCACCTGGGAGAGGCAGCGTCGCAATCGCAGTATGGCCGCCAGTGTGGGCGCCACCCTCCATGAGCTGGAGTATCGAGGGAATGCGCTCGCCCGGTACTGCGTGCTCGTCTTCCGCACCATCAGGCTGGTTCGCGGCGCCAAACCGGACCTGATTTTCTTCCAGAACCCCTCCCTGGTGCTCGCCGCCCTGATGGCCGGGCTCAAGACCCTGGGTGTCATCCGCTGCAAGACCATCGGCGACTTCCACAATGCCGGTGTACATCCACCCACGGCCACGTTCCTCGTCCCCTGGATCGTGAGGCACTGCGACCTCGTGCTGGTATCCAACAGCAATCTCGCACCCGCGATCGAGGCCGCCGGCGGACGTTGCCTCGCCATGCCGGACCCGTTGCCCAGCATGGAGGTCATCCCCGATGGCGGCGTCCCCGCTGGGGATTCCCTCGCTGGCCGCTCGGTCAATTTCGCCGTGCTGTTTGTTTGCAGCTGGGCGCCGGATGAGCCGATCGCCGCGGTCCTCGAGGCCGCCCGGATACTCCAGGGCACGGATCCCGACATCTCGATCACAATTACCGGGCGTCCGAAGCTCGCCGCGACGGGTTGGGTAGGCGACCTGCCGCGCAACGTCGAATTGCCGGGCTACCTGAGCGACCACGAGTTCGAGCGGCGCCTGGCGAGCTGCTCGGTGATATTGGATCTCACCACGCGCGCCGACTGCATGGTCTGCGGCGCCTACGAGGCCGTGAGCGTCGGCGTACCCATGATCCTTTCCAACAACGAGCCCACGGTGCGCTATTTCCGCAAGGGCGCGCTATACACCGACAACTCGGCGCAGGACATCGCTCGCCTCATCCTCGAAGCGCGCGGCCGTCACACGCAGTTGCGGCAAGAAGTCATCGAGCTGAAGGACGAGCTTGCCACGGCCGAGAAGGCCGCACTGGAAGGACTCTTCAAGCTCGTTTCGTGCGAGAGATGACCGTGAGCCCCGGCCGCATGAGCGGCACCGCCTCCTCCGGCTGATCCGGCCCGGACGCGAGCCCGTGCCCCGCCTCCACGGCGGCGATCTTCTTTCTGACTGCCGTGTGCACGCAGACCGTCAGAGCGAAATGGATCCAATAGTTCGGCAGAAAGAATGCTGTCAGGAAGTTACTCGCGAGCACCAGCGACACGCCCGCCGCGTTCATGGCTATCGACATGCCACGCAGAAACTCGAAGCCCTCTCGTTTCGAGAGCGCCGCCGAGCGCGCATTCACCCAGAAGCTGCACAACACCGTGACGATGAAGATGGCGAGCCCGGAGTAGCCGAGCTCAGCGCCCATCTGCAGATAGGTGTTGTGCGCCTCCTCGACGCGCCAGTAGAGCGATGCATCGAAGAAGTGCGCGCGGTAGTACGGAATCCAGTTGTAGTAGCCGATGCCAAAATACGGAAACTGGTGAATCAGCTCGCGTGCCCGGGCCCAGTACTCGATACGGCTGAGGGAGGTCGCATCATTCCCCGCCGAGTGAAACCGCGCCAGCATCTGCGGCGGCATCACCAGATACGCCAGCGTCAGCACCACGGCGAGAATGAGCCAGCCTTTCAGCTTCTTTTTGCTGAAAAAAGACAGATAGAACAGCATCCCCACAACCCCGACGATGGCGCCGCGCGAGCTCGAGGCGATGACGCAGCCGGCGGCGCTGATCGCCACGAGGTACATGAACCAGCGCGTCCAGCGGCCCCAGTACTTGCGCAGGAAAAAGATGAAGCAGGTCG
>JAQGOE010000204.1 GCA_028293725.1 Gammaproteobacteria bacterium
TCGCGAAAACCGCTGCAAACACAAAATTGAGCACGGCGCGCACGCCGATCCTAGCGCTTTCGGCCGTCGAATCACCGAGCAACTCCGTTTGTGGCGGAGCCAGGCGCGCGGGCGTCGCTTCCTTGGAGGTGGCCGGTAATTCCAACAGCCAACCCTGCCGCAGCAGAGGCGCGGCCGCCTCGTCCGCCGCGAGTTCCGGCCCGTCGCTCGAGCTGCCGCCTGCCGGCGGCGCGGGCCAACCGGGTAACAGCGGCCCCAATGCCGCGGTCCTGGCGGCTTCGA
Source organism: Gammaproteobacteria bacterium (assembly GCA_028293725.1). The sequence goes on from JAQGOE010000204.1 coordinate 283, forward strand.
GAGTGAAATAACGATCCTGTTTCACGTCGAGGACGACAACATATTCCTCGTCCGCGCAGACGAAGACGTGCCTGGCCAGCCCATAGCGCGCCATCATCACCCCTCGATCATTTGTGCCGATACCGGCGAACGCCACCCCACCCCCGCGATGCGGGGCGGGGATGGCTCACGGATCGGAGTAGGGTTCAGCTCACACGAAATAGAGCCAAACGAATGGTGGGAGACCATGCTCCAGGAACAGCAGCAGCGATGTGCCCTTCGTGCGCTTCGACGCCTGGCCGCAGTCGATCATCCCTACAGCGTCCCCTGCCCGCACTCTCTGACCTCGTTCCATTTTCAGCGCGCTCATGAACTTCTCCTCAGTGGTGTCGAACCCAACGTAGCTAATATGCAATCAACGTTGGTCCTTCAACGCGCTCCTTGTCAGGCTCGGTTCGACGGATACTACGGATCGGTTGGCGCATGAAAGCTGCGCCTAAGAGACACGCGCGTCAAGTCCCCCAATGTTATGTCGTTGGGAGAGCGGCGGGATATCGCGTAACGGACAATTGGACCTTGGACCAATAGGGGCCGCGCACTCGCGGCGCGCACGTGGCCGGCGTGTCCTTCAGGCCACCCGGCGCAGTCTGCGACGGCGGAAATCGCCAATAATTTCACGCGCTGCGTTATGTCCGGGCGCGCCCGTGACACCACCGCCGGGATGGGTGCCGGCGCCACACATGTACAGACCCTGCAGGGGTCCGCGGTAGTTGCCATATCCCAGCATGGGACGCGCCGAAAACATCTGATCGAGAGTCAGGGCGCCGTGGAAAATATCCCCGCCGATGAGACCGAAGGTGCGCTCCAGATCCAACGGGCTGTTGATCTGCCGACCGAGCACGGCGGCTTTGAAATTCGGCGCGTATTGGTTGACGGTCTCGATCATCAGGTCCGCGACCTTGTCCCGGTGAGTGTCCCAGGACTCTCCGTTGGGAAGTTGCGGAGCGACGTGCTGGCAAAAGAGGCTCGCCACGTGCCGGCCAGGGGGCGCCAGGCTGTCGTCCAGCGTCGAGGGAATCACGACCTCCACGATCGGCTTGCGCGACCAGCCGCCCGAGCGCGCGTCGAAATAGGCCTGCTCCATGTACGAGAGGGTCGGGGCGATGATGATGCCGGCCGTATGATGGTCCGCGAGCGCCTTGCCGGGCAGACACGTGAAGTCAGGCAATTCACTGAGCGCCACGTTCATGCGGAAGGTCCCGGAACCGCAACGCCAACGGTCGATCCGGTCGCGAAATTCCGCCGGCAGCGCCTCGGGCGCGATCAACTTCTGATACAGGAGTTTCGGATTGAGGTTGGAAATCACAGCCGCGGCACGCAGCGTCTCGCCGCTCTCGGTGATGACACCGACGGCCCGGTTGCCCTCGACGATGACCTCGCGAACGGGAGTCGAGACGCGGATCACGGCGCCGCGCGCCTGTGCCGATTTCGCCATCGCCTGGGTTATCGCCCCCATGCCGCCGATGGCGTGACCCCACGCGCCTTTCTTGCCGTTCACCTCGCCAAATACATGGTGAAGCAGAACATATGCCGAGCCCGGAGTGTAGGGACTCGCGTAGTTACCCACGATGCCGTCGAAGCCGTAAGCAGCTTTGATCGGATCGCTCTCGAACCAACCGTCGAGGTAGTCGCCCGCGGAGGTCGCGAACAGGGTGAGGAGCTCGCGGCGCATGTTCATGTCGAGCTTGCGCAGGCGGCCGCCCACCTGTGCCGCTCGCAGCAGTTCGGGCAACGCCATGCGCCAACTGCCTTCGACGGCGTTGGGAGGGGTTTCCAACACGAGGTCGCGCAGCACATCGGCCACGGTGCCGAGCCGCTCGCCGTACTCGTCGAGGCGTGTGGCATCCTTGGGAGAGAATTTCGCGACCTCGGCGGCGGTGCGGCCGTCGCCGACGATGAGATAACGCCCGTCATCGGTGGGCAGGAAGTTGGAGAGTTTGCGCTCCACGACCCGCAAACCGAATTTAGGCAGCTCGAGGTCACGGATGACCTTCGGATTCAGCAGCGACACCGTGTAGGCGGCGACCGAATTGCGAAATCCGGGATGAAACTCCTCGGTGACGGCGGCCCCACCGACCACGGAGCGCTGCTCGAGTACCGTGACCTTCAAACCCGCTCCCGCGAGATAGGCGGCGCACACCAAACCGTTGTGTCCGCCGCCAATGATCAGCGCGTCGCTGCTCGCGCCCGCAGTTGCCGGATCACTCACGATTCCACCCCTTCGCCGGAGCCCGTAACTGGCGGCTCTCGGGAATCAAACTCCGAATCCGCCGTCCGAAGCTGCGCAATGAGACCTCGCCCACACTCAACGGCCCCACGGTGTAGCTGCTGGAGGCCATGCCTGTCTGCACGCGCTCGATCAGCGCCTTGTCCTCGATGCTCACGCGACGGTTGATGCGCCAGTTCAGGTAGCGGGCGGCCCGCATCTCACGGCGCGAATCCGGATGCACGTAGGCAATCTCACGAATCAGTGTCTCGGTGGGCGACACCGGCAGGAATTGCATGAAGTCGATCTGGTCCGGGTAGATGTCGAAGGCCACGTTCGGCCACAGTTTGAAGTAGACCCACTGGTGCTGCCGCTCGGGCGGCAGATGTGCGACCTCGGGCAGAGTCCGCTGATACATGCGCTCGGACCAGTTGCTCGAGGGCTCCTCGCGCAGCGAGCCCCACATCTTGTCGATCCACGGTTGCGCCTCGACGCCGTAGCTGCGGCCGAATAGTCGGGTCAGACCGGGATGAGCCACCGTGATGTGCAGGCCATCGGAGTAGTTGTCTCCGACGTTCTTCCAATTTACTTGCCGCGGCCGGAGCGTCACACGTCCTTGCGGGACCAACTCCTCCATGCGGTAAAGCGCCATCTCCGCCGCGTACGGCGCAGCCATCTCACGCACGCTGGGCAGACCGGGCTCGAGCCGCACGAAAATGAACCCCATGAATACTTCGAGATCCAGGGGCGCAAGGCCGTGACGTCCCATGTCGAGGCCCGGGAATGCCTGCCGATCGGGCACTCCCACCAGGCGGCCATCGAGGGCATACGTCCAAGCGTGGTACGGACAGGTGATGCGGCGACCACAGTGGCCCTTCGAGCCATCAATCAACCGCGCAGCGCGATGCCGGCACACGTTATGAAAGGCGCGAACCTCGCCGTCGTCACCGCGGAGGACCACGATCGACTCGCCCAGGAACTCGAGCGAGTGGAAGTCCCCGGGGTGCGGCACGTCGCTGACATGGCAGACCACCTGCCAGCTCTTGCGGAAAATAACCGCCTGCTCGCGCTCGAAGAATTCCGGATCGTGGTAAATCCAGGCCGGCAGGCTATGGCCTTCCTCCTCCGCCTCGCCGCCGGCCGGGGTGGTGGAAGTGCTCAATCGTCCGAAGCGGGTCGCAGCGTTCATGGGTGCCTTCTCGAGAGGTCGGACGGGGGCCGGGTGACCGCAGCGGGGGCGGCGCCCGCTGTTATTGGACGATCGTACAATAACGGTCCGAAAGCGGTCAAACCGAAGCGTGGCCGGCGTGCCCCGGAGCGAGCGCCGCCACCCATTCATAGCGGAAATTCCCGCATGGGCCGTCCATTTGGATGAGGTCAGAGGAAATCAGGCGAGTCGCAGACTTGAACCGTACTCCAGGGGCATTCGACAACGAAGTGCAGGCAGCCGAGTGGCTGGTGAGGCTGGATGCTGATCCTTCGGCGACGACGCTGTCGTTGTGGCTGCAGTGGCTGAGCAAGGACGCCCGGCATCATGCCGCCTTCGCGCGGCTGGAGGCCAGGTGGCGCCAGGTAGACTGCCTGCGGAGCCTGCGGCCTCTCGATGGCAGGGTGGACGTGGACCTGCTCGACACGTTCCCGGGGGTGCGTGCCCGTTCAGGCCCGCGGCGGAGATTGTGGCGCCTGTCGAGCCTGCGAGCTCCCTATGGCGAGCTCGCCGTCGCCGCGGCGGCCAGCGCACTCGCCGGCCTGTTGGTTCTCGCCGGCTGGTTCTTTCTAGTGATGCTCGACACTGGCGTCACCGAGCTCGGCACGGAAGTTATTCGGCTCGTAACGAGCTCGCATACTGCGGCCAATGATTGATGACCGACAATATATTGGCGATGTCCTTTCTCGCCTTCGGGGACGCGAGCTCGAAACAACGCCAGCCCATGACCTCGGACAAGGGCGTCTCGAACAGATCGGGGGCGAGCTCACGATATTTTCGCATCGAGTACTCCAGCGAGGTTGCGTCGACGCCCAGACGCACAGCCACAGCGGCAACACTCGCAACACCGTCCCGAGTGACGAGCCAGGCGATCAGCGCGCGCGCCATCCATATGCGCGACCGGTCCACCATTTCACGCGACAACTTCGCCTCGACGGCGTCGGCGATCATGCGCGGCGCGGTCCGTGCCCTCAACTCCTCCGTTGAGTTGATTTGCGGCTGGCCCGTGGCGGCGCGTTGCAGAAGTGGACCGAGCGTCGCCTTGGTCAGCCAGGGAACCTCCTCGAGCCCATCGTAAGCGCGCACGCTGCTCCACGGATAGCTCACAAAATCCTCCGCAAGATCCAGCACCACCGGACGGACATGCATCGAGCGAACGATGTCCACCAGCTCGGAGCGCGTCTCGGGCTGGTAGCAGATGTGATTGTCTGAGAACAGGATGCCGTTGCGTCCCAACCGGTCACCGACGGCGTCCGTATAGGCCGTTGCAATCTTACGGATGAGTCGTTCGGGCGCCACGTCGCCCGTCTCCGCGACCACTTCGATCTCATTGTTCAACCAACAGTGCGCGTGCACGCGCACCCGCAATTCCGCGACGATCCCGGCCACGATTTCGTTGAGTTTGCGCCGATCCTCATCGCTACCGAAGACGGTCTTGCCATTGGCGCTGAAGAGCAGCAGAAAATGGAACCCCAGCTGGGACTGGAGCGGTTTCCGTGGCACTTTCATCCCTTCCTCCGTGAAAGATGTATTCCCTCTAGACCAACCCAGTGTGGCGCCAAGTGTGCGCGGCAGCAAGCGAGCCGCACCGCGGAGAATCACCAGCACCCTCCGCGCTGCATTAGCGCCGATTCTCCAATCTCTGTCCCAACGCGAAGAACGGATCCACTCCCTCCGCCACCGCACGTTCCGCCACGAGATATGCCGCCGCGTTCCACGACTGTCCCGGCATTCCCCGCGGCGCGAGCGTCTTGCCGTGCAGCCACTCCGTGAAGGCCCAATTTTTAACCGCGCACGCGCGCGCGAGCTTCACCAACTCCTCGCGCGCCTGCTGCTGGCGACCGCTCGACACGAGCGCGGTCACCCAGAAACCGCCCACCATCGGCCAGATGCCACCGTTGTGATACTGCCAGACCAGGTTCTGCCGGTGGCGCGCCATGTAGGGACGCCAGAGAACACTCGCCCGTTTGATCGGCCGGGTCACCGCCCGCACCGGATAGGGATCGTGCACGCGCGCGCGGGTTAGAGCATCGAGAGTGCGCCGGCTCGCACGCGTATCAGCGAGCCCCAACAACACGGCGAGCACATTTCCGAAAACGTCGCCTTCCTCGCCGAAGAACGAGAAGTTGACGAAACTCAGATACAAGTCGCGATCGCGTGCGTTACGCAACACATAGTCGTTGAGCAGCCGCGCGCGGCGATACTCGGCGATGCCCGCCGAGAACGGATGAAAGAGCCCGTTGAAGTTCTGCAGCGTCTCGGCTTCGTGCTCCAGGCAATACAACCTCTTGACGAAGTACCAGAGCGCATTCGTATAGAGCACGAACCCCGAGCGCGGCATGATGTCAGCCCAGTCGCTGGCTTCGTTCTGCTGGAGGAGAAAGAATCGTTGGTGCTCCTGCGCCAGAAGCCATTGCACGGCAAGCTCGATGCGCTTCCCGTAACGCCTGCGCAGGGCGCCGCCTCTTGCCCCGGAGCTAGTGCCCGCGCGAGCGCTGGCGCGCGAGTCCAGAAAAGCCAACGCGATCAGCCACCAAAGCGTCGAATCGATACACCCGAGATACCAGAAGTCCGCCTCGCTCCGCTGCAGGTCGACGAACTTGGGAATCTGGCCATTGGGCGCCTGGTGCTCGGCCAATGTGTGCAGTCCGGTCGCGGCCGCGCTTTCCAGGAGTTTGTCGCCGGACACCGCCATCCCGAGCGCGCACACCGCCGCATCGCGCCCGAAAATCGCGGCGTACCCGCGCAGATCGGCGCGCGGGCCAGCCGTGGCCGCCAGAATTCCGCCAGGTGCGAGATTCCGCCGCAGCAGCTCGACCGAGCGCGCGTGGCAGGTCTCGAGGAGCAAACGATCGTCGGGACGTCTCGAAACAGTGCGCATAGAGATGGCATGATAGCGACATGCTCCAAAGTATGGACATTGCTCACCTCATCCAGACGTCCGTTGCGCCTGTCTTCTTGCTGTCCGGCGTCGCGGCGACACTCGGTGTGTTGACGAATAGGCTGGCGCGCGCGGTGGATCGCGCCCGATCGATAGAAGCCAAGCTGGAAAATCACACAGGTGATCCCGAGCACCTGCTCTACGACCTCGAGATCCTGGCTCGCCGCGCACGTTATCTGAATACGGCGATCTCGCTCAGCGTGATCTCCGCGGTGATGGTGGCGCTCGTCGTGGTTACTCTATTCGCGAACGCGTTCTTTGAGGCGGGCCTCGCGCTCACCATAGCGCTGCTGTTCGTCGGAGCGATGCTCCTTCTGACAGGTGCCTTCGTGGCGTTCTTTATCGAAGTGCGCGTGGCGACTACGGCCCTGCGCATAGGCCTGCCTCGCTCCGATCTATAGCGTTCCGGGGGCCTCCCTGACGACACACGCAAGACACATTCACCCCCTACCCTTCACTTTCAGTCCCCGGCACGCCCGCCAAGCCGCCGCCAGCCCTTGAACTGCGGCTCCGACGCCCTCAACTGGTGCATCCGCGCGCCGCATCCGGGCGCCGATTTTTAGCGAAATCAGTGACTTGCAGCGCCCCGAAAGTGCGGCAGCCCCAGGGGGGATCTGGTACCCTGCGCATCTTTTTTGCATCCTTGATTAGCGCTACGCGCCCTTTCCTGCGGGTCGAAGCGACCCGCTGCCTCTAGCGGCGCTGCGCGCCGAAAGACTCAACCCTTCACGCCCTCAAGTAATTTATGAACCGCCCGATTCGCAACATCGCCATTATCGCGCACGTCGACCATGGCAAGACGACCCTGGTCGACTGCCTGCTGAAGCAGTCCGGCACATTCGCCGCCCATGAAAAAATGGGCGAGCGGATCATGGACTCCAACGACATCGAGAAAGAGCGCGGTATCACCATTCTGGCGAAGAACTGCGCCATCGAATACGGCGGCACGCGCATCAATATCGTCGACACCCCCGGCCACGCCGATTTCGGCGGTGAGGTCGAGCGCGTGCTGTCGATGGTGGACGGCGTGTTGCTGCTCGTCGATGCCGTCGAGGGACCGATGCCGCAGACGCGTTTCGTTACGCGCAAGGCGCTGGCGCTGGGCCTGAAGGCCATCGTGGTCGTGAACAAGATCGATCGCCCCGGAGCCCGTCCGGGTTGGGTCATCGACCAGACATTCGAGCTGTTCGACAAGCTCGGGGCCACCGACGCGCAGCTCGACTTCCCCGTGATCTACGCATCGGCTCTGCAAGGCTGGGCGAGCACGGACCATACCGAGCGTCGCCCGGACATGTCGGCGCTGTTCGAAGCCGTGTTGGCGTACGTCCCGCCGCCGGACGCGCAGGCGGACAAGCCCCTGCAGTTCCAGATCTCCACCCTGGACTACAACTCGTATGTGGGCCGTATCGGTATCGGCCGTATCCGTCGCGGCTCGGTCCGTCCGGGACAACAGGTTGCCCTGCGCTTCGGCGCCGAAGATCGTGGGCTCGCCAAGATTCAACAGGTTCTGACCTTCACCGGCCTCGCACGCGTCCCCGTGGAGGAAGCCTCTGCCGGAGACATCGTCGCGATCACCGGCATCGAGGACGTCAACATCGGCATAACGGTCTGCGATCCGGAAGCGGCCGAAGGTCTGCCGCCGATCCGCGTCGATGAGCCGACGCTCGCCATGAACTTCCAGGTGAACACCTCGCCCCTCGCGGGCCGCGAGGGCAAGTACGTCACCAGCCGCCAGATTCGTGAGCGCCTGCAACGCGAACTGCAGAGCAACGTGGCGCTGCGCGTGGACGATACCGAAGAGCCCGACGTCATGCGCGTCTCCGGCCGTGGCGAGTTGCATCTCACGATCCTCATCGAGAACATGCGTCGGGAGGGCTACGAGTTGGCCGTCTCCCGGCCGCAGGTGCTGACGAAGATCGTCGACGGCGAAGTTCATGAGCCGTACGAAGCCCTCACGGTCGACATCGACGAAGGCAACCAGGGCGCCGTCATGGAAGCCCTCGGCACGCGCCGCGCGGAGCTCAGCGACATGGCGATCGGTAACGGCCGCGCGCGCCTCGAATATCGCGTGCCCGCCCGCGGACTGATCGGATTCCAGGGTGAGTTCATGACCCTCACCCGCGGAACGGGCCTGATAAGCCACATTTTCGACGGCTTCGCACCGGTGAAAGGCGAAATCCCCGACCGTCACAATGGCGTGCTCATCAGCAACGAGCAGGGCGAGGCCGTGGCCTACTCGATATTCAACCTGCAGGAGCGCGGGCGAATGTTCGTGAGCCACGGCGAGAAGGTCTACGAGGGCATGATCATCGGCATTCACACCCGCGAGAACGATCTCGTGGTGAACCCGATCAAGACCAAGAAGCTGACCAACATCCGGGCCGCGGGCAAGGATGACGCCCTCCTTCTGACACCGCCGATCCAGCTCACGCTCGAGTACGCGGTCGAGTTCATCGCGGACGACGAGCTCGTGGAAGTCACGCCAGTGTCGATCCGGATCCGCAAGCGTTTCCTGAAGGAAACCGACCGCAAGCGCACCTCGCGCTCAGGCAGCGCCGCTCTGACCGCGTAGGACCGAAGTCCCCCGCGGCGAGCGTCGGCTCGCCGCTCATCCTCTGTTACGATGTATTACAAAACATTGAACAGGGGGAATCTCCATGCGCAGAATTCTGTGCGGCGCGGCCGCTCCCATCGTAGCCGCCGCCACTTTAATCTTGACCACGAGCGTGGCGTCTGCGGATGTCACCGTCGAGAACCGGGTCGCGGTCACGGGCGTCGGCATCATGAGCGCCGGCAACATGTCCGGCACGACGAAGACCACGATTTCGGGCGAACGCTCGCGCACCGACAGTGACATACAACTTCAGTCGCGGATCGTACGCATGCTGGCGCATGGCGCGGTCGGGCCCACCGCGGAAATCGTCCGACTCGATGCGGACAAGATCGACCGCCTGGATCTGAACAAAAAACAATACACCGAGCAGACATTCGAGGAGTTGCGCGCGCGCCTCCAGCAAGCCCTCGACAAGGCCCAGGAAAAGGACAAGGACAGCAAGGAGCCGGGCTCCCAGGAAGGCCAGAAGCCCATGGACGACTCGAAGTGTGAATGGCTCGATCCGAAAGTCGACGTGCGTCGCTCGGGAGAAAAAGCCACCTACGCGGGCTACGCGGCCGAGCGGCTCACCATCACTGCCTCCCAGCCCTGCAAGGATAAGGAGACGGGCGCGATCTGCGAAGTGGCGCTGTCCCTGGACGAATGGCTCGCTCCGTCACTCAGCGCCAACACCGAGACGGAGAAGTTTCGGCGCGCCTACGCGCAGAAACTGGGCCTGGACCTGACATCCGGTCACGGCGGGTTTGGGGGTGGCGGGGACATCAACCAGCGCGCCCAGGCGATGTTTGGCCGTTACCAGGGCATCTGGAGCGAGATCGGCGCCAAAACCAAGGATCTCAAGGGCTATCCGGTCAAAACGACGTTCGCATTCGCCTTTGGCGGCGAGCAGTGCAAGAACGCGCAACAGCCGCCCCAACAGAACTCCGACAACAGCACCTCCAGCACACCCGGCGGACTCGCCGGCCAGGTGGCCGGCAAGCTCGGCTCGATGTTTCATCGCAAGAAGGATGACACGCAGGCCGCGCCGGCCAGCACCGACCCGGCGGCGCCGGCGGCCGCGCCCGCCTTGCCCGACGGCCTGATCCCGCTCATCACCATGAACTCGGAGTTGGTGTCGATCTCAACGGCGGGCGTGAGCGCCGACCTGTTCGAAGTGCCGGCGGACTTCAAGAAAGCCGAGCCGCGCAGCCGCTGACAGCTGTATGACATAGGAGACATGAGGCCCGCGGTCTGGGCCTTTGGTCCCATCAGCCGTCGCTGCACGGGTACTGCCTGTTGGTTTTGGCGGCGACATCTCACAATGTCACTTGTCTGAAAAAACATTTAGGGCAATGATGGCGGGGAGCCAGGGACGGTTTCGAGCGCACGACCTCGAGGGGAATGTCCGCAAACCGTCCGGGCAAACCTTTAGTGAGGTCCGATGCCGCCCGCGCTTTCCAGGCGCGCGCCAATGCGCGCGCTGTATATATTCCTCGGCTGCAACCTGCTGGCCGCACCGTCGCCAACACTCCAGGCGGCGGGTGAGCCCACCGAGCTGTTGGATCTGTGTCGTGTGGACTCGCTGCCGCAGGATATCCGCAGCAGCCTGGCGCGCAACTTCAGCGGCTGGAAGATCCAGGAGCCCACCGACCTGAGCACGCGGGCACGCACGCGTTGGGGCGCGGAGCGGCCGCTGAACTGCCCCGGAATCGCCGCCGGCCACTTCCAGGACGCCAAGAGCGCCTCGTACGCCCTGCTGCTCATTCCCGCCAACCACGCCAGCAGTGCCTACCGGCTGTTGATTTTCACCCAGCAGTCCGGACAGCAGTACTACGGATTCAAAGCGGTCGGACAGACTGACAGCGGTGCCGGTGACGTGTTCGTGGAAACCGTGCCCACTGTCAGATTCTTCGAGGCCACCGCCAAATTGGTAGCCCACTCGCATGTGAGCGAAGCCGTGATGCTGGTCGATTCGGCCGCCACCCAGGCCTACCTCTATGTGTATTCGGACATGGCTTACGAGCGCGAGCAGGTCACCTATCAGTGACCCAGACCTAAGGCCCTGACTGTTGCCTGACGCCGTGAATGCCGATGAACTGGAGGAACTCCGAGCGCGTGCGCGCATCCTCGCGAAAACTTCCCGTCATCCGGCTCGTAATCATCGACACGCCCCGCTTATGCACTCCACGGGTGGTCATACATTGGTGGACGGCGTCGATGACAACGCCAGCGCCGCGTGGTTTCAGGACTTCGGTGATGCAGTTGGCGATCTGCGCAGTCAACTTCTCCTGCACCTGGAAACGACGCGCATAACCGTCCACGACCCGCGCGAGCTTGCTGATGCCGACGACTTTGTTGGTTGGCAGGTAGCCCACGTGCACCCGACCGATGATGGGCGCCATGTGGTGCTCACAGTGCGACTCGAACGCGATATCGCGTAGCACCACCATCTCGTCGTAGCCGCCGACCTCCTCGAACGTGCGCCGCAGATAGTCGGCAGGATCGATCTCATATCCCGAGAACCAATCGCGATAGGCATTGACCACCCGCTTGGGCGTCTCGAGCAACCCTTCGCGCTCCGGATCCTCTCCGGCCCAGCCCAGCAGCGTGCGCACGGCGTCCTCGGCGGCCCGGCGAGATACTTTCGTTCTTGTTTTTGCAGCCATTCGCTTCCGCCCCCGAGCCCGGGTCAAAAAGCGATTATCTCACGCCACGCGACCTTAGTTCACAGGGTTCAGCAGACGCAGCTTGGGCGCCTCCAACGGCGCGCGCGGGCCGCGCAACTGCCACAGCATATTGCGGCAATCCTCGGCGGATACCGACGGACTGAAGAAGAACCCCTGCCCGCACTCGCACCCCAGCCGGCGCAGACAATCGAGCTGCTCCGCGGATTCGATACCCTCCGCCACGAGCATGAGGCCCAGGCTCTTGGCCACCCCGACAATGGCACGCACGATCGCCGCGTCGTTGGCGTCAGAGACCATGTCACGCACGAACGCGCGGTCGATCTTCAGCGTATCGATGGGCAAGTGCTTGAGATAGCTGAGGCTCGAATACCCGGTGCCGAAGTCGTCGATCAGGATCCGCGAGCCAAGGTTACGCAGCGCCTGGAGCGAGCCCAGCTGCTGCTGCGAATTCTGCATGGCGGCGCTTTCGGTAATCTCGAAATGCAGCAGGCTCGCGTCGATGCCCAGCTCCTGTGCCAGGCCCGAGACGACACTCGCCAGGGGAGTCATCTCGAACTGGCGTACCGAGATATTGACCGACACGGGCACGAGCGGCAGGCGCTCACGCTGCCATTCGCTCAGCTGCAAACACACTCGCCTGAGGACGTAGGCGCCGATCTCCACGATGAGGTTGCTCTGTTCCGCGATCGGGATGAAACGTGACGGCGGAATGTAGGCGCCGTCAGCGGTGCGCCAGCGGATGAGGGCTTCCAGACTCACGGTCCGCAGGGTCTGCAGGTCGACGCACGGCTGGTACTCGACAAACAGCTCGTTGTTGTCGAGCGCCTGCCGCAGGGCGCGCTCGAGTCCGAGTCGCTCGCGCAGGCGCGTGTTCATCTCCGGTGTGTAGAACTGATGATTGCCGCGACCCCGGTCCTTCGCCGTATAGAGCGCGATGTCCGCGTGTTTGAGCAGTTGCTCGGGATCGGTACCATCCTCGGGATAGACACTGATCCCGATGCTCGGCACCACCGACAAAGTAACGCCATCGATGTCGAGCGGCACCGCGATGGCACTGCGGATGCGCTCCGCGATCGAGTCAACGATTACCGCATCGGGCAGCAGGGTCGCCACGATGACGAACTCGTCACCGCCCATCCGCACCACGATGTCATGAGCCGCAACCACCGACCGCAGACGCTGCGCGACGGCCGCCAGCAACCGGTCGCCGCTACCATGACCGAGTGAGTCGTTGACGTTCTTGAAGTGATCGAGATCCAGATTCAACAGCGCGAGGCGGGAGCCGTCGCGGGCGGCTCGCGCCAACAGGCGCGGCAGCAGTCTCTGCAGGTGCAGCCTGTTAGGCAGACCGGTGAGCGCATCACGGCGCGCGAGCCGCGACATCTTGCGCTGGTGATCGAGCCACTGCCGTTGGGCGGCCGCGCGACTGCGCCAGCTCCTGTTGAGCAAGGAGACCAACAGCGCGACCACCAGGGCAAAACCGCACAGCAGTGCCGCCACCACCCAGGTGATGGTCCGCTTGCCGATCTGGAGCGCCGCGCGCGCGATGGTTGTGGAAAGTACGACCAGCGGTCGGCCCTCGACGTCACGGAGCAGCGCGTGACTGCGCAGGGTCGCGGGATCTCCAGTCTGGATGAGCAGGTCCGGACCGGATCCGACCGAGGCGAGCCACTCGCCGACCGCCGGGGGCACGCTCAGTAACGGCCTGCCGTGCTCATCCAACAGAGTCGCTCGCACTGGGGACTGACTGGTCTGCTCCAGGCGTTCGATGAGGCCGGTGCGGAAATAACGTCCAAACACCAAGGTGCCGGCGCTCGCGGCCGGCCGCAGATCGCGGTTGATCGGGCGGACCGCGACCGCCATGGCGCCCAGCGGCATGCGCACGAATTGCGCAGTCCGCTTCGAGGTATCCGCCGTTGACCGCAGCAGCGAGGTATAACTCCGCAGGCTCGCCAACGTAGCCGGGCTGAGTTGTGTCAAGCCACCGTCCGGGGCGTCGGTGTCGAGTTGCAAGACCGTGCGGCCCTGCTCGTCGACTACCCACACGACATCCACGTGAATGTTGTCCAGGCCCCGCCGCGAGAAGTAATGATCGAGATGCTCCGAAGCACCGGACTTCACGAAGTCGTAGAAATCGTCCCAGAGGGCATAGTCCTCGACTGCCACATCGAGCTGGTGCAGATCCGCCTGCAACGCCTGTCGGACCCGCTCGGTGCTCTGCCGGGCCTCATCGGCCTCGATACTGGCGAAGCTGTGGCTCAGAACGGTTCGGGCCGCATAGAACACCCCGATAATCAGCACCATCGCGGCGAGGCAAGCGGCCCATAGAATTTTTTTGCGCATGCTTTGAGCTGTTTCGGCAGAAGCCCGCGGCAGCGCACCAGCAGAACGTGACCGGGGTCACTCTTCGGGAGAATTGAGGGGGCGCCCAGCCCGGGGCGCGTAGCCGGGGCCGCCCAGGCCACTTACCTTTGCGGCGCAGCAGGATGGATTGACGCAGTGCGCCTATCGCACACTCAGCGCATCAGCTTTTCCATACGGATGACGAGCGTGGACGGTTGGATTCCCAGGGCGCCGGCGAGCTTCATGAGCGTGGTGATGGTGGGTTGGCGGATGCCACGCTCCATCTGGCTGACGAATGTCCGATCGACATCCGCGGCCAGCGCCAGCTCCTCTTGCGAGAGCTCACGCGAAAGGCGCTGCTCACGCAACACCTGTCCGAATACTGTCGAAATCTGTTCTACACGCATGTCGCAGCCGAAATCGCTCGCGCGTGCCGAAGATGATTCACGTCCTTGTGGCATTTGGTCCACGGGTCATATCCTACAAATCCACCCCTACAGTCTTGCCACGGCGAGACCCATAACCAAGAAGAGGTCGATGTATGACGGGAAATTCTAGCGCGGCGGGACATGGAACCTTCGACGAAAACCTGCTGGCGTGTGTGGAGGACATCAACAAACTGCTGGCGAAACTGGGCGGGCGCTATGACATGACGGTCATCATGAGCGCCCTGACCGAGCACCTGGGCTCTGCGCTGAAGGTGCTCATGCTCAGGAAGATCTGCGACGCGCGCCGGGCGCAGCAGCTCATCAAGAACATCGAAAGCTCGGCATTCCTGCGCAAGCCCGGGCAGCCCGAGACCGAGGCGCTCTCGCAGGAGACCGACGAACCCTCGCCGGGCGGCACCTCCGGACCTCAGGACCCAGACACTTAAAACTCCACCCCACACCGACGCACTCCTGTCAGACTCCGCAGCTTCGGCAACCGCCGAAGCTGCGGAGCAAACCCATGCCCTCGGGGGCCGAGACCACCAACCTCGCGCTGTTCTGCGACTTCGAGAACATCGCCCTGGGCGTTCGCGACGCACGCTACGCGCAATTCGACATCACCCGGGTGCTCGAGCGACTGTTACTCAAGGGCTCGATAGTCGTAAAGAAGGCCTACTGCGACTGGGACCGCTACAAGGAGTTCAAGGCCGGCATGCACCACGCGGGTTTCGAGCTCATCGAGATCCCCCACGTCAAGCAGTCCGGTAAGAATTCGGCGGACATCCGCATGGTCGTCGATGCTCTCGATCTCTGTTATACAAAACCGCACGTCGACACGTTCGTCGTCATCAGCGGCGACTCGGATTTTTCCCCGCTCGTCAGCAAGCTGCGCGAGAACAACAAGGGAGTGATCGGCGTCGGTGTGAAAAATTCGACCTCCGATCTGCTGATCGCCAATTGCGACGAGTTCATCTACTACGACGACCTCGTCCGCGAGCAGATGAAATCCCGGCGCACCCCCCGCAAACGCGCCTCGGCGCAAGCCTCCGCCGCCGCGCAGCCAGCCCAAGCGGCCAGCGACAGCAAGGAGGAGTCCAAGGACGAGGACAAGAAGCAGGAGGCTTTCGATCTCGTCATGGCGACCATCGACGCACTACTCGCCGAGCGGGGCGCGGAAGACAAGATCTGGGGCTCGATGGTGAAGCAGACCTTGAAGCGGCGCAGCCCCGGGTTCAACGAAAGCTACTACGGCTTCCGCTCCTTCAACACCTTACTGGAAGAGGCCGCCAAGCGCCGCCTCATCGGGCTGGAGCGCGACGATAAGTCAGGCGGCTACGTGATTCACTCGCCGGCGGACGCCAGCTGAGAGGTGCCCACAGGCGGTCGTGACGCTGCTGCCCGGCGCCGGGTGGCTTGCATACGGGCGTGGAGCTCGTCGATCGCCTCGCTGCCGGTGTGGACAAAGATGAACGGCAGTAGCGCGTGCAGCATGCAGGCCAAGCCCGCCACCACCATGCGTCCACCGAACCACCACGCGCGCACCAAGTGCTCCCCGTAGGTCTCGCCTACGGATTCGGGGTGATCGGTGAACAGTCGGTGGAAGCTCATGACCCCCATCCTAGCCCTATGGCTGAGCTACCCGGTTGCGAAGGCATGGTAAAAGCCCCGCCCTTGCGCAACAATGTTGCGTCTAAGGCCGGCCTTCGGAGAATACCGTTCCATGGATAAGCTCGATCGCAAGATTTTGGAGCTGCTACAGCAGAACGGCGAGCTTACCGCGGCGGACATCGCGGATCGCGTTGGCCTGTCCAAGGCGCCCTGCTGGCGGCGAATCAAGAAGCTCCAGGAGGAAGGCGTCATCAAGCGGACCGTCGCCCTGCTCGATGCGCGCACACTGAACGTCGGCACGACGGTATTCGTGATGCTGAAGACGGCGAAACACAACCAGGCGTGGTTCGATAAATTCGTGGGCGCCGTGCGCGACATCCCGGAGGTCACCGAGATCCACCGGATGAGCGGCGACGTCGATTACCTCATGCGCATCGTAGTCCCCGACATCGATGCCTACGACGTCGTCTACAAGCGGCTCATCTCGGCGGTGGAATTTCTCGATGTGAGCGCGAGTTTCGCGCTCGAAACCATCAAGCACACGACCGCGCTGCCCTTGGACTATGTGAAGCTGGATTGAGGGGAGCGCCCACCCAGGGCGCCCCGCTCCACCCAACCTGATTTACAACGACCGCAGGAAATTCAACAGGTCCTGCTGCTGGGCAGCGCTCAGCCCGTTGTAGTTCGCGATCACCCGGTTGGCTTCCGACGGCCCGAACTGGCCGCTCGAGCCCCGCTCGAACTCCTGACTGTTACCGCGGCCGCCGCCACCACCGCTGGCGTGATCCTGGATTGCCTGCACGAGATTGCTGGTCCGGCCGTCATGCAGGAAGAAGACCCGCTGGCCGAGCCCCCACAGTGGCGCGGTACGGAACTCGTCGCCAGCCGCTGCGCCCTGCAGGATGTTGTCCGCCAGCAGCGGTCCCATGCGATGCAGGGCCAGGTCGGAGTACAGGGCCGCCGTCTGGTTGGCGAGCGCCACCACTGCCGTGTTGTCCGTCTTCAAAGCCGGCGTGTGGCACATCGAGCAGCCGATGTTAGTGAAGGTCTTCTGCCCATTCGCGATGGAAGTCGCGCCGCCGGGAGTCGTCGTGGAGGGAGACGGCGGTCCGAGGTAGCGCATATAGAGGGCGAAGTTCTCGATATCGCTCAGGAGATTGCCTGTGGCGATCGGACTGGTCGCGCCGGTGATATCGTTGGGAGTCGTGGAAAACTGGCAGGTCGAGTTGAGGTCCCGCTCGGTCGGAAAGAGCTCGTTCGTGATGCCCTCCTCGACATTGTAGGCTTCACCGGAGAACAGCAGCAGCGAGACGTTCTGCGCCTTCCACCCGTAACGGGCAATTCTGCCGTCGTTGGGATTCGTGTTGAGATGCCCGGCGATGCCCAGTTGCGCCTTCTGGCCCGCGTTGGCCGCGAGATTGGCAGTCAGCGTCGTGTCCGGAATGTTCTCGACCAGGCCCAGACCGTAAGTCGGTGTGGGAATGCGCAGCGACACGTTACCCCTCTGAAACTGCGCGTTGAAGTTCTCCTGCACGGCTGTGCAACCGGCCGCGCTGCCCGAGGCGTCCACGCGCCCGCTGACGACGAAGAGCGAATGCACGCCACCGTCCCGGGTCCCGTTCGAAGTGAATTTGAAGCGCGCCTCGCGGATCGGGCCGTTCGTCGTAATGAAAGTCGGCACGGTGTTGTTCGCGCCGAAGGCCGTTGCGAGCGCCACCTGCGGATTCGCGGCCGGCGAGGAGCCGCCATGGGTCGGAAACGAGTGACAGCCAACGCAGCTATCCAGGTTGAAACGCGGCCCGAGGCCGTCGGTGACCTGCTCGAGCTCCTTGAAGTTAGCCTGCCCGTTGAAGAACAACGTAGTCTGGTCGGTCGTGAGTCCTGGAACCGGATTCCCGACGGTATCGGTCGAGGCGGCGGGACGCAGGCCCGGATCCGCGGCGGCTGCCTGCGCAGTGGCCGACCCGGTAGCCCAACTCAACATAGAAATAACGACCGCGGTCGCGGTCCTCGTGACGTGCGAATTCATAACTCCCCTTCCCGGCGTCCGTGAAACGATGCTTTTGACGTGCACGAGTCAATGCAAAGGCCGCGCCTTACGTGCATGCACGTACAGGTCGCGCCGGACAAGAGGTTGAAAACGTGAAGGTTTGTTACGTTCTCGCGCGATCAAACTCGCGTTGCGCAGGGCGCGCGTTGTCGCGCGCTGCGGACGCTATTGCGCCCGCTCGCGGCAAGCTGTTGATTTCAATGAAGCCGCCTTGTCGCGCCAGGCCGACGCGCCAGCGCTCCAAGACGCGGGCGGGAACACACCGCGGCCCGCCGGCAATGTGTTATGTGAGGTCAGCGAGCTTGCGGAACAGTCTTTTTCATCACACCCGCGGCGGCTGACAGAACCAACCGCGTGTTGTCTTGGTCAGCCGACGAGACTGTTCACCGGCTGCCGTTGGAAGTCAGGCGCGTGGTGTCCCGCGAGACCTTGGGCCCTGTGTGATCGACCTTCGGCGCGGGCCGCGCGGCCTCCGCCGGAGCGTTATCCGCGACGATCTGCGCAATGCGCGCGCCGATCTCACTCATGTCGATCGCGTAGATGTCCGTGTTGAGTACCGGCTCCTTGCGGGGCGCCTGCGCGAGTTGCGACCCCGAATCGTCGCGCACGTCCACAACCGCGTGTGTCGACAGACCGATGCGTAACGGATGCGCGGCGACCTGCTGGGCGTCGAGGGTGATGCGTACCGGTACGCGCTGTACGACCTTGATCCAATTGCCGGTGGCATTCTGTGCCGGCAACAGCGCGAACGCCGCGCCGGTACCCAGGCCGAGGCCCGCGATCGTGCCCCGATACTCGACGTGCCCGCCGTAGAGGTCGGCTACGATTTTCACCGGCTGGCCAATCCGCATGCGAGTGAGCTGAACCTCCTTGAAGTTGGCTTCGACGCGCATGCGATCGAGCGGCACGATCGACAGCAAGGGGTTGCCCGAGACCGTGCGCTCGCCGAGCTGCGCGGGTCGTTTGGCGATATAGCCGGAAACCGGCGCGTGAATGCTCGTCCGTCGCAACGCGAGCCAGGCGCGCTCCACCGCGGTCGCGGCGCTCTGCACATCGGGGTTATCGGATACCCCGGTCCTGCCCAGGAGCGCTGTGCCACCGGCGAGATTCTTCTCCGCCGCAATCAAAGCCTGTTGACTCTCATTCACGGCTTCCTGGGCGTGCGAAATTTCCTCCGCGGACACCGCGCCCGACTTACCCAGGCTCTCACGTCGGTCGAGGTCCGACCGCGCCCGATTGAGGTCCGCGCGTCTCTGGGCGAGAACAGCGCTCAACTCGTCGCGGCTGGTGAACACCGTGTGGACCTGCCTGACCGCCTTCGCGAGCTGATCCTCCGCCTCCTGCAAGGCGATGCGCGCGTCCGTGTCGTCGAGCCTCACTAGCTCCTGCCCCATCTGAACGTAGTCGGTCTCGTCCGCGTCAATGGACACGACCGTGCCACTGATCTGCGAGCTGACATTGACCATGTCACCGGCCACGTACGAATCGTCTGTGTCCTCGTAATTCCGGGCGTACAGCCACCAGTAGGCCGTCGCGCCGACTGCGACGATCACGAATCCCGCTCCGGCGATGAGTAGCCAGCGGGTACGGCGGCGTTGCATCACCTGCGCCGGTGAGGAAGAAGCGACACTTGCGTCCATACTAGTTCGTGCTCTTGTAACCGCCACCCAGCGCCCGGATGAGATCCGTACTGGTCGTGAGGCGGCGCGACTGCAATTCGGCGATCAATGCCTGCGCCAGAAATACCTGGTTCTCGGCCGACAGCACGCTGAGGTAGTTATCGAGGCCCGCGCTGTAGCGCTGACGGGTGAGATCGTAGGAGTTTTGCGCGGCCTCGAGAGCGACCCGGGCGTCCGCGGTCACCTTGTCGATCGCCGCCCAGTTCGTCATGACATCCGCCACATCATGGATGGCATCGATCAGACTCTGGTTGTACTGCCCGACGGACAGATCGTATTGCGCCTGTTGGGCCTCCAGGGCACCGCGCAACTGGCCGCGATTGAATACCGGCAGGCTGAACGCCGGACCACCCCCGACGATGGCGTCATTCGCGTCGAAGAGTTTCGACAGACCGACGGCCTGCAGGCCGGCGAAAGCAACGAGGTTTACGTTCGGATAGAAGGCCGCCTCGCTGGCCGCCACGCCGCGCGCGGCCGCTTCAACACGCCACCGGGCGGCGGTTACATCAGGGCGTCGGCCGAGGAGATCCACCGGCAAGGTCGACGGCAGTGCGATGTTGGCAGGCGCGGTGAGATGCGGGGGTTGCAGGTCGAGTCCGCGGTCTGGACCGACACCCACGAGCGCGGCTATTGCGTTACGTGTCGTGTCGATGTTCGCCTGGGTTGCGTCAACACTGGCGCGGACCAGGGCTACCTGGCCTTCCGACTGTTTTACGCGGGCAGTATTCTCCAGCCCCGCGGCCACCCGTTGCCGGGTCAGATCGAGAATGGACAACTGCTGCGCGAGATTGGCCTGCGTGACATCCAGAAACGCATACGACAGGTTGAGTTGAAAATAAGCCCTTGCGACGGCAACGGCGAGCGCGAGTCGCGCGGCCGCTTTGTCGGCTTCGGCGGCCTGCACGGTAGCGCGTGCGGAGGCCAGCGCCTCGCGGTTGCGGCCCCAGAAGTCGATCTCGTAGCTGAAGTCCAGCGCGAGCTGCCCCTGGGTCACGAAGCTTCCCGCATACGGCGGCGGGTACAAGCCATTCTCCGGGAAACGTTGCTTGGTCACCTGGGCGTCCACCGTCGTAGTGGGCTCGCGCGCCGCCTTCGCCCGGGTCGCCTGTGATTGAGCCGAGCGCAGACGCGCCTGCGCGATCTCCAGAGACGGACTGCCCTCAAAAGACTCGGCGATCAGCGCATCGAGCTGCGGGTCACCGTAACCGGTCCACCAGGTGTCGGTAGGCCACGCCTCGGGAGCGACCGTTGCGTTGGCGAGCGTGCGGTTGGCGATTAGATTCTGTGGCGCAACGGCGGGCGTTGCATGCCAGTCGCCGCGCGAGACACACCCCGCGAGGACGGCATATGACATCGCGCCCAGCGCGACGGACAGTGGAACGGAGGTTTTCATGAACTCACCGGTTGCCCGTTGTGGATCATCCGGACCAGGTACTGTTTGAGGTTATCGACTTCCTCGGGACTGAATCCCGCCAGGTGGCGCGAGAGCACGTGAACCGCGGCAGCGCGCAATTGCGGCAACAGCTCGTTGCCCGTATCGGTAATCCGCAGGTACACCACGCGACGGTCCTCGGTACAACGCTCACGGCGCAGCACGGCCTTCTCTTCGAGTCGGTCGAGCATTCGAGTCATCGATCCCGTGTCGTAGTGCATAGTCCGGCACAAGTCGGCGGCAGTCTCGGCAATGCCATCCGCGACGTTCTTCAGCACCGCAAACTGCGCGCCTGTCACGCCGAACGGCTCGAGCTCGCCGTCGAGTCCGGTGAGCAGTGCCGACCGTGCGCGACCGATGAGGTGGCCGACCACCATCTCGTCCTCGGGAATCCCATCCCGAGTGACACGAACGACTTCCGCTTGTGCGCTACGATTCATGTAGAATTACTGCCTGCACGACTACTGCCTGGGCAACTAATTCTCCGCCGAATGGCCTGATTGTCAAGAACTAAAGCCGGGGGACCTCAGGATCGTGAATAATTTCGCATTGAGCGCACCCTTGCGGTGCAGCATTCCTTCTTAGCGGAACGGCGGCGCATGCGATTCGACATCGAACAACTCATGGACGGATCCCGGCTCAGCCCCCTGCACTGGCGGGTGCTGATTCTTTGCGGGCTGGCCGCATTCCTCGACGGCTACGACGTGGCCGTCATGGCCTCCGCCACCCCGAGCATCGCGGCAGCCTGGCACGTGAATCCGGGCGAGCTACGCTGGATCGTCACGGCGGCGGTGATTGGGATCGCGGCATCCGCGTTGGTGGTGAGCCCGCTCGGAGACTACATCGGGCGGCGCGCCGTCTTGCTGACTTCGTTTGCTGTCGTCGGAATCTCTACGTTGCTGGCATCTACGGCCAGCACACCGAACGAGCTCTTCGCGTGGCGCCTTCTGACAGGTATCGGCCTCGGCGCGAGTCTTCCTAACGCGCTGGCGCTGGGAGCGGAGTATGCCCCGGCGAAAAGCCGGACGGCGCTGGTGGCACTGCTCGCCTGCGGAATTTCCCTGGGATCGGCCACGTCAGGCCTGGTAGCACCACCGATTCTCGAGTTGGGCGGCTGGCACGCACTGTTCGTCACGGGCGGCTGCATCGCGCTCCTTGCGTGGCTCCCCTTGTTTGCGTTGCCCGAGTCACTGCGCTTCATGACCGGGCGCGGCCGCGACCCGGAGCGGATTGGCCGCCAGCTCGAGCGGCTGAACAGCAGCCATCGCTACATGCCGGGCAACGAGTACACGCTGTCCGAAAAAAGCTCGGGCAAATTGTCGGTCAGTTACCTGCTGACGCCGCGGCTGGCGCCGGCCACCCTGCTCCTCTGGCTGGTGTTCTTTCTCAACCTCGGCCTGCTGTACCTGATGTCGACATGGCTGTCGACGTTACTGCACGAGGGAGGGCTGCCACTGCCACAGGCCTTGCGGATCGCCGCCATGTTCCAGATCGGCGGCGTGGTGGGCGGCTTTGGACTCGCGTGGCTCATGCAGCGCTGGGGACCGTTCCTGGTGCTCGCCGTCAGCTACACGTTGACTGCCGGTGCCCTGGCGTTTCTCGGTACACACATCACTACGCCGGCACTGCTCGTCGTGCTGATTCTGATTACCGGCAATGGCATCAACGGCGGGCAGGTTGCCCTCAACGCCGTGTCCGCAACGTTATATCCAACAGCGGCGCGCGCCACCGGCGTCGGCTGGGCGCTGGGCGTGGGGAGATTCGGCGCCATAGTGGGTCCGTTCGCGGCCGGCTCGCTGATGGCGGCGGGCATTCCCCTCGGACACCTGTTCTGGCTGGCGATCATTCCAACACTGGTCTGCGCGGTGGCCGTCATACTGTTACGCCTGGCGGTGAACCGCTCGGCTGTAGTGGCCCCGGCAGCGCCGGTGGCGGACGTTAGTGCGCCGCCTGTGTGAACACATCGGCGCCGAACGACTTCAGATCCGGCTCGGCGGCATAGCCGAGATGCCCGAGCCCGAAAATATCCTCGACCGTCCGTAGCAGCGAATAGTGGTTGTACGGCACGGTGGACACCGTCCCCGGCTTGATGAACGGTGACAGCAGCACCGCCCCGATCCTGCCACCGCCCGGGCCGAGAACGCCGGCGGGTCGCCGCGCGCTCGCCAGAGGCATCTCACCACAACACGCCGTGGAGCCCTCGCGCCCGTTACCCTCCGACTCGTCGAAGGTCACGATGAGCAGGCCGTCCCGTTTGAATGCGGGCGATGTGGTGATGAGCGGCACCCATTTGCGCAGAAAAGCGTCGACCGCCTGGAACCCGCCCGCGGCGCCATCGATACACAGCGGATCATGGCCGTCGTTGCACAGATTCGGCGTGATGAAGGTGTAGTCGGCTGTCGTAGCCGCGCTCTGCAGATCCTTCGGCAAGGCATCCAGATTGACGACGTGCGTATCGCAACGGGCCGGGTCGTCGATGATCGTATGGAAGTAGACGAAGGGGTTGTGTTTGGCCGCGTACTTGTCCGTGGCGGTCGCAATCAGTGTCTCATCCGGCTTGCCGATAGCCGGATGCCCGCAGGTGGCGCGCTCCCGCCGCGGGTCCTTGCCCATGTCCTCCATGTAACCCTTCCACGTATGGCCGGCGGCCTCCAGCTGATCCGGTAACGTCTTCACCGTGTTGGGGTAGACGCAGCCCAGACCCAGCAACTGTCCATGAGCATCCAGCCCGGGCTGCAGCAGCAGGAAGTCGGAAAAGAGCGGGCAGTCGAGCTGCGTTTTCTCATTCGGCGCCTGGCCGCTGATGAGGGCGATGTAGTTGTCCAGGCTCGCATGACCGATGCCATAGTAGTTGGGCAGCAGCGCCCCGCGTGCCGGCAACGTCTGCGCGAGATAGGGCGAGGGAGGCCGCCCCGAGAACGTCACCTCGGCGTTCTGGTTCTCCAACATCAGGACGAACACGTGCCGGATCGGCGCCACCTCGGCGTGAGCCCCCTCGAGACCGGCACAGACCCACAGACCCAACCCCGCGGCGAGCCATTGCAGGAGCGAGCGCATGCTTCAGAGTCCTTTCTTGAGAACGGCAGTGGCCCGATCGAGCCGGGCACAATAGGCGTTCAGCGCCGACGCCGTGACGGCGGAGTACTCGTTCGCAACGGCCCACTGGTCCGACTCGATCGACTCGCGTACACCGGGCAGCGTCTTTACCCCATAACCCGTCAGCATGCCCGGCGCATAGATCAGATGTTTGAACCAGTCGCGGCCCGGCAGGCCGCGCGCCGCGGTCAGCGTCTGCTCCATTCCCTGCAGCAGGCCATTCAACTCATCGACCTGCGCCGCCGCCAGCTTCAGCTCACCGGCCTCGAGTTTCGCGTAGGCGGCGTCGTAGGCTTTGGCGCTCGTCTTCAGCTGCAACACGATGTTGTCGAGCGCCGCGAAATTCAGGTAGGGGACCGGGGGCTCGCGCGCGGGAGGCAACACGACCCGGGAGGGATCCGCCGTGAGAGTAAAGACATTCTGGTCGAGAAGCCTGCCCAACTCCTCGGCGCTCTTGCGCTTATCCTCGGTGAGCTTGTGCAACTCCTCGACATAACTCTCGACGGTCTCGGCGAAACCGGTGAACTGCAGCGGCAACACTTCCGCGTCGGCCACCCGCAGGATGACGTGACCGGCGGTCTGCGCCTCGGCAACTCCATACGCGAACTGCGGATCGCCGAAACGAACGTAGTGCTCGAATGTGTCGTAGCTGGAATGGTAGACACCGCTCTGATCGCTTTCGCCGCCGTATTCGATGTTGAGCGAGGTGATCCCGAGGTGCTGCATGAAGGGCGTGAAGTCCGATCCCGAGCCGAGCGCCTCGATGGGAAGGTCGGCGCCCGATGCGGCGATCCGCGCATCTTTCCTGGCCTCACCCGCGGCGCCCTTGTCATAGCCGTCGACCAACATCCGGGCCCGCAACCGTGCGGCCACGCTGACTCCGGTTTCCGGATCTTTCACCGTGGCGCTAGCGTCGTTGAGCAGATGCTGCAGCGAATGGCTGCCGCCGGCCCCCAGGAAGCCACGCGAGTTCTCATCGGAGTTGAGATACAACACGGCCTTGTGCTGGAGTTCCTCGGCGTGCGTTTCGGCCCACTCGGTCGAGCCCAGCAGGCCGGGCTCCTCGCCGTCCCAGCTCGCGTAGACCAGCGTACGTTTCGGCTTCCAACCGCTCTTCAGCAGCACGCCGATTGCCTTCGCCTCGGCCAGCATCGCCACGTGTCCCGAGAGCGGATCCCAGGCGCCGAATACCCAGCCATCACGATGATTGCCGCGCACGACCCACTGGTCCGGACTTTGCGCGCCCGGAATCTTTGCGATGACGTCGTACAGCGTTTTCATGCCCCAGTCGGAGCTGATCGCCAGATGCACCTTGGCGGGCCCGGGACCGAAGTGATAGGTGATGGGCAATGAGCCACGCCAGTTCGCGGGAACCACGGGCCCATCAAGCGCGGCCAGCAGAGGCTGCGCATCCGCATAGGAAATGGGCAGTACTGGAATCTTCAGAATCGTTTTCGCCTTGTCGAGCGGTAGCCGCTTGGCGTTCTTGGTCGCGCCCACCCCGGGTGTCAAAGGATCACCGGAGTACAGCGTCATGTCCTGCACCGAGCCGCGCTGCAAGCCCTCAGCCGGACGAAAGCCGCCCTTCGGGTAGACGTCGCCAGGCCCATAGCCGTCGTTCTGCGGATCCGAGTAAATGATGCAGCCGAGCGCGCCATGCTCCTGCGCGAGCTTGGGCTTCAGTCCGCGCCAGCCGCCGCCGTAACGGGTGATGACAATT
The DNA here is from genome assembly GCA_028293725.1 of Gammaproteobacteria bacterium. Next base: position 26,312 of record JAQGOE010000204.1, read on the forward strand.
TTCCCTTTGACATCGATGCCGCGACGGGCGAGGTCCTTGTAGTCATCCGGCATGCCGTAGTTGAGATAGACGAGATCTGCGGTGACATCGCCATCGCCGCCATAGATGTTGTAAGCGGGCATGGCGTCCGTCCGTGCCGAGCTCTCGTCGCCCGCGACAGGCGGCTCCTTCAGGCTGGCGACAAACTTCGTGGGGCCCACCAGTTCCAGCGTGTGCTGCTTGAGGGTGGGATAGAGAACCTCGAACGTCTCAATCTGCGCGTCCCAGCCCCACTGCTTGAACAGATCCCGCACCGCCTCGGCGTTTGCCTTGTCGTGGGGCGAGCCGACGTTGTTCGGCTCGGATGAAAGCGTTTTTAACCAGCCCCGCAGGTCGGACGCATTGAGGTCGGCGTCGAAGCGATGCTCGAGTGCCTGCTCGGTGGTGGCCTCGTCGGAGGTGAACCCAAACATCGCGGTTCCCGCCGGGGGTGGCGGCGCCGCGGCAGAAGCCGCCAGCAGGGGCAGCAACGAGGAGGCAACGAGAACCCACGACCGTCCTATCCGGTAGTCCATGCTACGCCGAGCCTTTCGCGAACCGTGTTCGCATTGGTAAGGTGCCGATTCGGCACTGACACGCATGTTAACCGCGGGTGAGCCGTTTCCAAAGATAGAACAAAGGCACCCCGGCCGAAATGATCAGCAGCGTGACTCCCGTCTTCCAGGGTTCGGTCCACAGAGCGTTCACGACCATACCGAGCGATGCGACCAGGAACACGAGCGGCACCCACGGATAGCCCCAGACCCGGTAGGGCCGCGGCAGGTCCGGGCGCTTACGCCTGAGGACGAACACACCCGCTACCGCCAGTGAGTAAAACGGCCACAGGCCCAGCACGAATTTATCGGCGAGCTCGGCGAAATTGTTCTGCAGCACATAGAAAACCCCGAGCGCCGTGGCCAACCAGATCGCCACGGAGGGACTGTGGAATCGCGGTGAGACCCGTGCGACGGCCTGGAAGAACAGCCCGCGCTCGGCCATCGCGAAAAAGATCCGGGGGCCGGTCATGATGGAGCCGTTCAGTCCGCTGAACGTGGAGAGCAACACCACCGCGGAAATCACCGCCGCCCCGATTCCACCAAACACCGGAATGCGCTCCGCCACCGAGGTGGCGATGAGGTGTGACTGCGCCATCTCCGGCAGCGTCAACACGTACATGAAGCCGATATTGACGACGAGATACACCAACAGCACGCAGGCAGTACCCAAAATCAGCGCCAGCGGTAAAGTTCGCTGCGGGTTTTTCACCTCTCCGCCCATGAAGGACAGATCTGCCCAGCCGTCATAAGTCCACATGACGGGGATGAGCGCCGTGGCCACGAGCGAGAGATGCACTCCGTCACTCCAGGCGGGTGTGAAGTGGGACAGGCTCCCGTGAGGAGCTGTGAACGCCAGCAGCCCGAGACCCATCACGGCTGCATACTTAGCAATCGTCGCAACGCTCATGACGGCAGCGGCCTTGCGCACGCCGAAATAGTTCATCGCTCCGACGACGACGATCAGTGCGGCGGCGACATAGCGCACCTGCATGGGCGTCAGTGGTATGAAGTATCCGAGGTACTCTGCGAAGATGGTCGATGTGGCGCCGAGGGCCGACGCCCGGATGACGGCGAACTCACTCCACCCGAACAGGAATGCCGGCATGGGCCCGAAGCTTTCCAGCAGCCACGCGAAGATTCCTCCGGAGCGTGGCATTGCGCCGGCGAGCTCGGCAATCGTCAGCGCGCCAGACAGCGCAACCACACCACCCAACACCCAACATAGGAGGACGGCACCCGGCGTATGCAATTGCGCGGCCACCGTGGCCGGCACGCGGAAGATCCCGCTTCCGATGGTGACGCCGACGAGTACCGCGATCGAATCGACCAGACCCACTGAGCGCGGCATGCGCTCGCCCCACTCATCGGCCTGCACGACAGCGCGGGCTTCAGGCATCGACCACCGCCGCCGCGCCCACGTCGGGCTCGGGGGCCGGCTCCGTCCTCACGCAGTTGCGCCCGCCGCGCTTGGCTGCATACAGCGCGGCGTCGGCACGCTGAAGCATGGTGCTGGGCGTATCCCTGCCGGGCACGGAAGTCGACACTCCGATACTGCAAGTGATGCGGCGCCGCTCGCCGAACCAACGTGAGGTATCGATGGCTTCGATCTTCTCGCAAAAGCTCTGCGCGGTCGCACGCGCCTGGCCCAGGCCCGTGGCCGGCAGCACGATGAGGAACTCCTCGCCGCCCAGCCGCCCGAAAAAGGCGGGCTCGCTCACGGCCGCGCGCACTGTCGAGGCGACCACCTTCAACACTTCGTCGCCGGTGGAGTGGCCGAGCTGGTCGTTGATGGATTTGAAGTAGTCGATGTCGATGATGAGAATCGAGCACGCCGCGGGATCGTCACGGCGCAGAAGCGGGTCGAGGCGGCTCAGCACGGCGCGGCGATTCGGCACGCCGGTGAGCTCATCCGTCATCGCGAGAAGATGCATTCGCAGAGTGCTGCGATGTTGGAATACCGCCAGCAGTGTCAACAACAGCACGAGCGATATGGTCAGAATGATGACGGTGGCCTGCAGGCGCCGCACGCTGCGCGCCTGGGCGAGAGCGCGCTGATTCGCCTCGTTCTGCTTTTTGAGCGCCGCATTCTCTTTGTCCTGGGTCGCCGTGTCGAACTCAACTTTCAACGTGGCAAAACCCTGATCGAGCTGGTTCTTGAGAAGCTTGTCGGAGGTCGTCTTCGCATCGACCTGGCGAGCGTAGGCGTCCCGCCAGTTACCCGTTTCCGCATATACGGCGGAGAGCTCGGAATACACCTGGTTGAGCTCGTAGAGCGCATCGGCCTGACGAAAGTCCACCAGGGCGCTTTCGAGTGCCTGCGTGCTCTCGGGCAGACGTTGCAGTTTGTGGAGCGCGATGCCGCGCGCGAGTTGAATCTGGGCGCGCAAGCGGGCATCCGGGACCTGCTTCTGGATGACTTCCGCGCTCTTGAGCGTGTCGAGCGCTCCTTCGGGGTCACCCAGGGCATTGGCGACCGCCGCCAAGCCGCGCATGGCGTACGCCTCGCCCCGCAGGTAGTTGATCTTGCGGCTGATCTCGAGCGCTTCGGCAAAGGCCGTCCGGGAGGCATCCCAGTCGTGCAGGTTCTCGTTCGCCCGCCCCAGGTTATGGAGCGTGACCACCTGCTCCCGCTGCAGGCCGGCCTGCCTCTGCGCCGCCAGGGTACGCGTGTAGATGTGGCGCGCCTGGACATAATCGCCCATGCGATTGTAGAGGATGGCGATATTGTTGAGAGTCGTCAGCGCGTGCAGCGGTTTCTTGAGCTTCTCGAACAGGGCATCGGCGCGCCGCAACTCGATCAGGCCGGTGGCATAGTCGCCCATGACTCCCAACAGGTAGCCCCGGGAAAACAAGCTCAGCGCAAGCATCTCATCGTCGTGCTCGCCCGTCGCGACGGACACGGCCTCGGTGTATTGCGCCATCGCCTTGGTGTTGTCGCCCGAGTTCTCCAGGCTCTCGCCCTCGCAGGCGAGAATCCCGGCGCGTAGTCCCTGCCGCTTCGCCTGCGATAGCAGGGCCGTTGCCGCGGCGATTTCCCGCTGCGCGGCGGCCGTATCGCGCTCGGACTGGTAGTCGCAGAGGAGCAGCCGCGCGCGGATCTCGAGATCGGGATCCGGATGCTTTTTCAGCAGCTCGAGCGCTTCATCGGCCTCGCGCTTGCTCGCATCCGGCTCGGTCCGCATCGCCATCGTGCTCTGCTCGATGAGCGCCTCGACCGGATTGAGGGTGGTGGCCGTGCCGGCCGTTCCGGCCTCGGTATCCTGCGCGTGCGCCGGCAGTTGCGGCAGCCAGGCGAGCAACACCAACGCCGCCGATATCCGGACAATCGCATTCCATCGGCGGACGGCAGGTTTGGCTCGTTGGGTCATCTAGCGCACGCCCGTGCTGGAGGAGGCGTGCGTCCTGAGAGTTTTTAAAGTATTCCCATTATCCCGCAAGCGGCACGGACGGGAAGTCCTAATTACGACCAAAGACTGGGCGGCCGAAGACGGGTTTAGCCGCGCGGCTCCGCCAGCGCCACCCCCTCCAGACGTGCCGCGATCAATTCGATCCAGTGTCGCACGGGAAGCCGGGTACCGCCGCGGATATGGGTGTGGCAGCCGATGTTGGCGGTGGCGATGCAGGCAGGTTGCCCCTGCTCCAACGCGGCCACTTTGGCGCTCAGCAGTCGCGCGGACAACTCCGGCTGCAGGATCGAATAGGTCCCGGCGGAGCCACAACACAGGTGGCTGTCGGGAACGTAGGTGAGCGTGAAACCCGCCTCCCCCAGCAAGGACTCCACGGGGCCGCGAACCTTCAGGGCATGCTGCAAGGTGCAGGGGGACTGGAAGGCAACCTTGGACCCGGGCTTCGCGTTGGCGCCCGACTGCCGCAAGGCGTCCTGGAGAACCTGTCTCTGACCAAGGACAACTTCACTGATATCCCGCGCGAGCTCGCTCACCCGCGCGGCGCGCTGGGCGTAAACAGGATCCTCCCGCAACAGGTGACCGTAGTCGGTCAGCATGGCCGTACAGGCGCTCGCGGTCATGACGATGGCTTCGGCACCGGACTGGACATATGGCCAGAGCGCGTCGATGTTACTTCTCAGCTGTTGCAACGTTTCTTCGTGAGCCGACATGTGATGCGTCACGGCCCCGCAACAGCCGGCGGCGGCGACCCGAACCACGGAGATTCCCAGCCTATCCAACACGCGCGCCGCGGCGATGTTGACTTCCGGCGCCAGCGTCGGTTGCACGCAGCCTTCGAGCATGAGAACTTTGCGAACATGGCGCGCCGGCGGCCATTGCAATGTTGGCGAGCGGGTCCTGTGTGGGACCTTCGCGCGCAGCCCGGGGGGCAGAATTCCACGCACCAGTCGCGCGAGTCCGAGCAACACCGCGAAACGTCGTCTGTGAGGCAACACCTTACGGAGGGCGTAGCGTTTCAGAGCTAACAGTGGCGGCCGCTGGACCCGTTCCTCGGTCACCGCACGCCCGATATCCAGGAGCCTCGAGTAACGCACCCCCGACGGACAGGTGGTCTCGCAGGAGCGGCAGGTGAGGCAGCGATCGAGGTGCAACTGTGTGTCGGTGGTAACCGGCGCTCCCTCGAGCATCTGCTTCATGAGGTAGATGCGGCCTCGCGGGCTATCGAGCTCGTCTCCCAGCAACTGGTACGTGGGGCACGTGGCGAGGCAGAACCCACAATGCACGCAGGAGCGCAGGATGGCGTCCGCTTCCAATCCCTGCGGCGTGTTCTTGAAGCTTTCGGCTAGGGTGGTCTGCATGACCCCCTATTCTAGCCGGCCTCGGCTCCCGACAGCACCTCGGCTGCGCTTTCTAGATGCCGCAGGACCCGCTTCAGCTCTTCGACCGCGGCGGGATCGAACTGCTGCAGAAGACGTGCTTCGTACTCCAATGCGACCGGCGATACTTCACTGTAAAGACGCTCTCCGGCCTTGGAGAGCGCGAGGTGATGGGACCGGCCGTCAGCGTCATGCGGAGCCCGCTGTACGAGCCTGCGTTTCACCAACCCCTGGGTCGCGCGGCTGACCGTCACTTTGTCCATGACCGTCCGCGCGCCAATAGCCTGTTGGGTCAGCGGGCCATCCTCCGCCAACACCGCAATGAGCCGCCACTGCGGAATCGTGAGCCCGAAGCGATCCTCGTAGGCGCGCGCGATGAGGCGCGAGACGGCGTTGGACGCTACTGACAACCGGTACGGCAGATAGCCATCGAGCCGTAGCGTGGAATCAGGCATTGCGGCCTACTGTCAGGACGCCGCGGCGGATCTGATCGAGCTCCAGCGATTCGAACAGCGCCTTGAAGTTGCCTTCACCGAAGCCTTCATTGCCCTTGCGCTGGATGATTTCGAAGAAGATCGGACCGATGGCGTTTTCGGTGAAGATCTGCAACAGCAGGCCCTGGCCTTCAGTGGGCGCGCCGTCAACGAGAATCCGATTCTCGCGCAGGCGCTGTACATTCTCGCCGTGACCGGGGACGCGTGCGTCGATGCCATCGAAGTAAGTATCCACTGTGTCCTGAAAGCGCATGCCACGTGCGCGCATCCGCTGCACCGTGTCGTAGATATCGTTGGTGCCAAGAGCGAGATGCTGAATGCCCTCGCCGCGGTAGACGTGCAGGAATTCCTCGATCTGCGACTTGTCGTCCTGGCTCTCGTTCAACGGAATGCGGATTTTCCCGCAGGGACTCGTCATGGCCTTGGAGAACAGGCCCGTCACCTTGCCTTCGATGTCGAAATAACGGATCTGGCGGAAGTTGAAAACCCGCTCGTAGAAATCGGCCCAGGTGCTCATGTTGCCGCGGGCCACGTTGTGGGTGAGGTGATCGAGATAGGTGAGACCGACGCTGTTGGCCGCTTCGAGAGCGGCGGCACCCTCGATGGGCACGAAGTCGATCTCGTAGATTTCGTGTGCGCCGTAACGGTCGACGAGATAGAGGTAGGAGCCGCCGATGCCTTCGATGGCCGGGATGTTGAGCTCCATCGGCCCGACGGGGCCCTTCACTTCCTTCGCACCCCGCTCGAGCGCGAGCTGCAGCGCCTTGCCGGCGTCCCGGACGCGAAACGCCATCGCGTTGGCGGATGGGCCGTGCGCTTCGCGGAACTGCGCCGCCGGTCCACGAGGCTCCATGTTCAGGATGAAGTTGATGTCGCCCTGGCGATAGCGCACGACGTTCTTGGAGCGGTGCTTCGCCACGGCTGTAAAACCCATGGCGACGAACTGGCGCGCAATGGCCTGCGGATCCGGGCCCGTGAACTCCACGAACTCGAAACCATCGGTGCCCAGGGGGTTGTCCAGCAAATCGCGGCTCATCGTACGACTCCTCGAGCGCGACAATACGCGCCTAGGAGTCATGGTAGACCCCGCGGCATGTAGTTTCAAATGAAACTACCGTTGGAATGGCGCGGGAGGCAGGACGGCACAACGCGCGGAACGGCGCATCGGCGGAACAACGCAGCGGCACCGGAGGCGGTACCGCTGCGCCGGCCGGGTCTCTACTTGGGGTGGCCTAGAGCCCACACGTAAGCGGCCACAGCGGCCACCTGGTCAGGCGAGAGCTGCGCTCCCCCCATCGGCGGCATCGGACTGCGGTAGTTCTTCGGGGTCGGCACTCCGGTCGTGATGGACTTCTGGATCCCGGCGAGGCTGCCGTCGCTCCAGGTCCACTTGCCGGCGGTGAGATTCGGTCCGAGCGGGCTGCCCTTGCCGTCCGAGCCGTGGCAGCCTGTGCACGGAGCGCCGCCCACCTGGCCTGCGAAGACCTGCTGTCCAAGTGCCACTGACGCGGCAGTCGCGCCCGGCGGTACCGGGAGAGTCGATGCGGCGCCCGCATCCTTATGCAGACCTTCCGGCGGGAGGGCCTTGGCGGCAGCGGGGGTACCAACCGGCGGCGATGTCGTAGCTACGCTATGAAGCTTCGCCTCCGGATCGCCACCGACGTAGGTAATGCGCCAGACACGACCTTTCTGGTCGTCGGTCACATACAGCGAGCCGTCCGGGCCCACAGCAACACCCGAAGGCCGGTGCTCCGCCGTGCCGGGCTCCTTCTTCGGACCCGCGAAGCCGTCGGCAAACACCACGAACTTGCCGGAGGCCTTGCCGCCGGCAAGTGGTTGGAACGCGAGGTTGTAGCCGCTCTGCGGGAATGGCGCGCGATTCCACGAGCCGTGAAACGCTATGAAGGCTCCGCCCTGGTAGGCCTTGGGAAACTGACTGCCCGAATAGATGGCCACATCGTTCGGGGCCCAGTGAGCGGGAAAGGCCGCGACCGGCGCCAGTTTGCCGGCGCACTCGCCGATCTCCTTGCCACCGTCGCCACCGTATTCGGGCGCGAGGACCAGCTTGTTCTGGAACGGGTCGAAATAACACTCCGGCCAGCCGTAGTCGCCGCCCTTCACGACCTTCAGAAGCTCTTCGGCCGGCAGTTCCGCGCCAGCTTCCGGCTTATAGAAACGTGACCAGTTGTCACCCAACTGGTCACGGCCGTGTTGGGTTGCGTAGAGCGTGCCGTCTGCAGCGAGCGTGATGCCGTCCGCATTGCGGATGCCAGTGGCGTACCGTTCCGCCGGCGAAAACACCTGCCCCGTCTTGCTCGCGTCGTAACGCCAGATGCCGCCGCGCGTTTCGAGCTCAGTGCAGGGCTTATCGCCCGAGGTGTTCGCCGTGCGATTCTCTTTCTGACACGAGTTGGTCGCCGTGCCGAGATCGACAAACAACGACCCCTGCGCATCGATCGCGAAAGGATGCATCGGGTGATCGCCGGTGAGCGGCATCCCCGAGACAATGACGTCGGGCTTGCCGGTCGGCACGATCGATCCGTCGCTCATGGCATAACGCAGGATGCGATCATTCATCTCGACATACAGCGCGCCTTTGTAGATCCAGATACCGGTGCCCCCGGCACTGCCGGTCTGCACCGTGTCGCCGAAGCGCTTATTGATGTCGGCGTGACCGCTTCCGGTCGTATCCTGGAGGGCGACGAGGAAGCCGCCGTCATGTGGCTTGTCATTGCCATAGTAACGGCCGCTCCAGGTGTTGATATAAACCACGCCGTTCGGCGCGACCACCAGGTGCCGTGCATGCCCGATCTTGTCGGCAAACACGGTGGCGCAGAAGCCGGGTGGCAGCTTGAGACCCGCTTTGCCGCCCGGGCACTGTGCGGCCGCCGCGGGCGCGGACTTGGACTCCTGCGCGAAAGACGGCACCGCCGCCACGAGCCCGGCGCCACCCAACAGCAATACAGGCAACCATTTCATACGCGCGCGCTGCGAGAGGTGCGCGAACCTTGAACTGGGGGCGAAGTCACGCTTGTGCACGATGAGCCTTCTTATCTTTGGTACGGGGCGAGCGATATTACGAGAGCTTTGTGACGGCAGCCACAAAACAGCATGTTAAAGCGGGCAGAGGATTTACACGGCGCGCGCATTTTGCAAGATAATTCGCCCACGATGTGTTTGGCGGCATGACGATCCTTTCATGAAATATCGGCTCAAGGCACTCGGTTGGCATTTCTGTGCCAGCATCGGCCTGCTTCTTCTGATGGTGGGGACCCTCTACCTGGGATGGTATCGCTGGCCCGGCTGGTATCTGGCCGGCATGCTCACGGTACTGCCGATCACCGTGGGCGTGGATGCGGCACTGGGCCCGCTCCTGACATTCATCATTGCGAGTCCGAGCAAGCCGCTTGGAGAGCTCGCGCGCGACATCTCCTTTATCGCCCTCATGCAGTTGACAGCGCTGCTCTACGGCGGCATTACGCTGTGGCACGGTCGGCCCCTGTACTACGCCTACTCCGGAAACGAGTTGTCGGTTGTGCAGGGGACGGATCTGGACACGGCCGAGATTGCACTGGGGCGGAAAAAGAATCCCGAGCTGGCACCGTACTGGTACAGCGTGCCGCGCTGGATATATGCCCCGTCCCTGGCTGCACACACCGTCGAAGGCGCCGATGCCACCTCGAAGCCGCGCTATTTCCAACCCTGGGCAAACGGCCTGCCCGACCTGCGCAGCAAATTAAAGCCGGTGGACGAGTGGCGCTACTTCTCCCTGACACAGCGGAACGTGCTGAAAAACCGCCTGGCGGAGCAGGGATTCGGGGCGGACTACGCGGCCACCATGCCCATGACGGGGCGCGACGTTCCGCTCTTGGCGGTGTTTGATAGTAAAACCCTCGAGATAAAGGCCCTGCTACGGGCCAAGCCGTGACAGGGAACGCCGGTTACGCGAGAATGTCGCGTGACCGGCTCTCCCCTCGATCCCACGTTGGCGGCTGATATAGCCGCGGTTTCCCGTATCGATGCCATCCCGCGGATCCTGGAGGTCGTGTGCCGCACCACGGGAATGGGGTTCGCGGCCGTAGCACGCGTAACCGATGAGCGCTGGATCGCCTGCTCCGTGCGGGATGAGATCGCGTTCGGCCTCGTCCCGGGCAGCGAGTTGGAGCTGGAGACCACACTCTGCAATGAGATTCGTCAGCATCTTGACACGGTGGTGATCGATCACGTAGCCACGGACGAGTTGTATCGCTCGCATGCCACCCCCGCGCTGTACGGGTTTCAAAGTTACATCTCCGTCCCGATCATGCTCAAAGGCGGCAACTTCTTTGGCACTTTGTGCGCCATCGACCCGAAGCCGGCGCGCCTGAACACTCCTGAGGTCGTTGGGATGTTCCAGCTGTTCGTCGATCTGATCGCGTTCCATCTCGATGCGCAGCAGCGCCTCGCGACGACGGAAGCGACCCTGTCGACAGAGAGGGAGCACGCCGTGTTGCGCGAGCAGTTCATCGCCGTTCTCGGCCACGACCTGCGCACGCCGCTCTCCTCGATATCCGCGGGAGGTCGGGTACTGTTAAAGACCCCGTTGGATGAAAAGTCGCTCTCGATCGTCGGCCTGATGTTGAATAGCGTCAAGCGGGCGGCGGGAATCATCGACAACGTACTCGACTTCGCACGCGGGCGATTGGGTGGCGGCCTCACGCTCCAACGCGGCGCCCCCGAGCCGCTGGAGCCAATGCTCACGCAGGTGATAGATGAGCTCCGGAGCGCGTGGCCCGATCGGGTGATTCAGTTCGAAGCGACTCTCACGGATCCGGTCTACTGCGACAGCGGCCGCATCGGGCAGCTGCTATCGAACCTCGTCTCGAACGCCCTCACACACGGCTCGCCCAACACGCCGGTGACGGTTACGGCAGCGACCCGCTCCGGTGTCTTCGAGTTGGAAGTCAGCAACCAGGGCGAGATGATTCCGCCGGCCCTCATCGACAAGCTGTTTCACCCCTTCGTACGCGCCGACGCACAGCGGAACAAGCAGGGACTGGGTCTCGGACTCTATATTGCGAGCGAGATCGCAAGAGCCCACGACGGCGTGCTCAGCGCCACTTCCACCCCGCGGAATACCACGTTCACGTTGCGCATGCCGATGGGCTGAGCGGGCGGGCCTCGCCTCCTCAGGTGTCAGAATTATTCGAGACTACCGCGGGGCGCAGGCGCGCGCGGACTCCGGTCACACGACCCTGCAGCGACTCCAACGCCTTCGAGCCGCTCGGGCTGAGAAAAGCTACGACAGTCCCACCGTGCGCGCTATGAGTGGCGGCCACCTTCAGGGCAACCAGGCTTGGCACGGCAACGACGATGCCGGCGACGCCCCAGAACCAACCGCCAAACCACACCGCGAGAAAGACCAGAATGGGATTCAGGTCGAGCCGCCTCCCGACCAGCAGGGGCTGCACCACCTGGCCCTCGATCGTGGCCAGGGCAAGATAGCTGCCGACCACACCGAAGACGTGTCCGAGATCGTCGAATGACACCAACGCGACCACGGCGAGCAATAGAAGGGTCGTTGCCGAGCCTACGTAGGGAATGAAGTTCAGGACCGCCGCGACGGCTCCCCAGAGATAAGGATTCGGAACGCCCAGGAACAACATCGCGACGGCGGTTGCCGCTCCCAACCCGACGTTGATGAGCGCAATGATGCCGTAGTAGCGGCCGAGCTCGCTACGTATGGCATCGATAGCCCGAAGGTAGTGTACCGCCTGCAGATCCGTGCCCAGTGACGCGGCCATGCGGGCCAACATGGGCGGCCCACCGGACAGCAGAAATAACGTCAGTATGACTATCGTGACAATGGCCGCGAGCGTTGCGCCCGTCGCTGAAAGGACCTCGGAGCCGCTTATCGGTGCCGGGGGTGTCCCACCCGCGCCGGGCACCGGCGAACGCGGTCCTCCCATCTCACCCGCGCGGTGGGTAAGCCCCTCGAGGCGATGCATCCAACGCTCGGCCGGGCGGATTTTGCGTTCGACCATCTGGAGTGTGGTCGGCGCGCTGGCGAGCCATTTCTGCGCCGGCTCTATCAGGGCGTCTGTCGCGGCACCGATGCCCGTGACGAGGAGCAGCAACATGAGGAAGGCGCTGACGGCACGTGGCAGGCCCAGTCGGTGCAAACCTTCCACCGCATTCGAGAGCACCATGGCGAATAGAAGCGCCAGCGCGACTGGAATGAACACCTCATGCCCGAAGTACAGGAGGGCCGCTACCGTCACCGTGGCAAGTACGAGCAATGCCCGCGACGCACGCGCCATATATCTGGGCGACGCCGCCGTCTGTTCTGCCGCTGGTGTATCTGATGGAGTCATGGCCGTCATCCTCGGTTCGCTGGAGCGTGGCCGAAGACCGCATTGTAGCGGTTACGTCCGCGTATGGCGTCAGAAACCGGCGGCACACCCCTTGCTCACCCTCGCTGGAGGTGCGCACATGCATGTCATCGTCTGGCTGATCACCGGGGGTGTCGTAGGTTGGGTCGCCGGGCTGCTGATGAAGCGTCGTGACGGCGTACTGCTCGACATCGCGATCGGTATTGTTGGAGCACTGCTCGGTGGTTGGTTCATCGCGCCGCTGCTGGGCGTCAGAACCATCGACCAGGGCGACTTCACCCTCTATTCGCTACTCGTCTCCCTCGCGGGTGCCGTGGCTCTACTCGCAATAGTCAACGTCGGCGTGCGCGGCCGGATGCGCTGACGGCGGGCGTTAGCTTACGCCACGCGGCGTGCCACCGGGCACGTTGATTGCTCTACCTAACATCAGGAATTGCATCAAACAATCGACACTACTTCGGGAGACCCACGATATGGATCTGCTACTGGTTCTGATTCTGCTGCTGCTGTTGTTCGGCGGGGGCGGCGGCCTCTACTGGGGATTCGGCGCGGGCTGGGGACTCGGGCCGATCGGCCTCATCGTCCTGGTGCTTGTGGTCGTCTACCTGCTGTACGGATATCGGGGCCGACGCGGACCACCGCTGTAAAAAAATACGCCGCCGGACACAGCTATCGCGAGGGGGTCACGAGCTATGCCAGGCGGCGTCGGACTTCGAGTCAATGTCCGTGCATGTGTATTTGCAACGAGCGTGCCAGGGCGGCGGGGCCGCCTTGGCACCCTGAAACAAGCACTTACGCACAAAGAAGCTGGGCTGATGACTGGGAAGGGTGCACGCTGCTGCGTGGCGGCACGGTTACGGTGCAGGCCGCGGGACCGGTGGGGTGGTGCCGTACAATTGCGCGATGCACCTCACACACGACCCCCATGCGCCGGTGGCGCAAGAAATCAAATTTGATCAGTTCCTGGCCATCGACATTCGGGTCGGGACGATCGTCGCCGCCGAGCCTTTCCCCGAGGCGCGCAAGCCTGCGCTGAAATTGCGGATCGACTTTGGCCCCAGCGTCGGCGTGAAGCAGTCCAGCGCCCAGATCACACGTCACTATGAAACGGCGACCCTCCTTGGACGGCAGGTCGCGGCGGTGGTGAATTTCCCGCCCCGCCAGATCGGCAAATTCATGTCCGAAGTGTTGACCCTGGGATTCCCGGATGAGAGCGGCGAGGTTGTGCTGTTCTCGCCTGATCAGGCCGTTCCGAACGGTGCGCGATTGTTCTGAGCGTCCGCGAGGGCTGAGGTTTATGAAGCGCACAGTCGAAGGGCGAGTCCACTACACCGGTCCGATGGCCGAGCGACCCCGCTTCTACGCGAATGATCACTCCCGTGATGTTCTTGCTCTGGAGGAGCGGACGATTCTGATCGACGATGCGCGCGAGCAGGCTGTCTCGCCCACTCTCGACAGAGAGGGGTTTGCACTCATCAAACACAGCAGCGCCGTCGAGGATTTCCGTAATGCGCAGGAAGTAGCGAAACTTCATCCCGCCGAAATCGAGCGGCTCGTGGCCGGGCTTTCCGGAGCCGACTGTGCGGTAGTGAGTTCGCCGGGTGTGCTGCGCTTCAGCGAGAGCTCTCCCGACTCGGGCCGTCTCAACAACTCACGCCCGGCCCGCTTCATCCACATCGACGTCAGCGATCCAACCGCCAGGATATTCGCGGACCGCTCCTGTCCTCAGAACGCCGGCGCGCCGCTCCGGCGCTTTGCTCATTACAACGTCTGGCGAGTTCTCTCCCCACCGCCACAAGATGTGCCGCTTGCGGTTTGTGACGCGCGCAGTGTGTCGCAAGAAGATCTGCTGGAAGCGGATGCGGTATTCGATGTTCCCGGAAAACCGGAATGGTCATTCGAAGGGCTGGTCGTTCGCTACAACCCACGACATCGTTGGTCGTACTTCTCGAACATGACGCGCGAGGAGGCACTGGTATTCAAAACGAATGATTCTGATCCGAGACAACCTCACCACGTGCCGCATACGGCCTTCAATGACCCGACCTGCCCCGGCGGCGTTGCCCCTCGCGCGAGCATCGAGATGCGCGCTATCGCGTACTGGTTTGGTGCATGAGCTCCGAGCCTTAAGTGGCGGGCACCCTCCTTGCTGGGCTCAGCGAAGCCTGAGAAACCAAGCGCTTTTCGCTCCCCACAACATGATCGACCGTCGTTCCGTGCTCGCGGTTGCGAGCGCCTCCATGGCCCTGTCCGCGCTCGGGCTTGTGCCCAAAGCGTTCGCGGCGTCCGGCCTCAAGCTCGGTAAGCCACAACCGTTCTCATTCGACGCACTCGGTAAAGAGATGCAGGCGCGCGCAGCGCATCCCTATGCGCGCGAGAACTCCTTACCGCAGCAGGTGCTCGATAACATCGATTACGAAGCGCACGGTAAAATTAAATTCAATACGGATTACGCGCTGTTCCGCGACGGCCCCGGCATATTTCCGGTGACGTTCTTCCACCTGGGGAAATTCTTCCGCACCCCTGTGCACATGTATGTACTCGCGGCTCCCGGTGGCCAACCCGCCGCCAGCGAGATTCTTTACGACCCGGGTTATTTCAGCATGCCCGCGGACAGTCCCGGGAAACAATTGCCCAAGGGCGCGGGCTTCGCCGGCTTCCGCTTTCAGGAAAGCCGCAGCGGCGACCAGCAGAAACTCGATTGGCACAAAAACGATTGGGTGGCCTTTCTCGGTGCTTCCTACTTTCGTGGTATCGGAGAACTCTATCAGTACGGTCTCTCGGCACGCGGCGTCGCGCTGAATGTGTCCTCGGCCGATTACCCCGAGGAGTTTCCAGATTTCACCCGCTTTTATTTCGAGCCGCCGGCGGACGGCTCACATGACGTAATCCTCTACGCGGCGTTGGAAGGGCCCAGCATTACCGGCGCGTACCGATTCGTCATGAAACGAGACAAGGCAGTCGTGATGGAAATTGAGGCGCGCCTCTTCCTACGTCAGGACGTCAGTCAACTCGGGATCGCACCCATGACGTCGATGTATTGGTTCTCGGAGACGGCCAAGCCAACTGCCACGGACTGGCGGCCCGAAGTTCACGATTCGGACGGACTGGCTCTGTGGACCGGTATCGGTGAGCACATCTGGCGCCCACTCAACGACACCGAGCATCCCTCGACGTCTGCCTTCGTCGACAAGTCGCCAAAGGGCTTCGGACTGTTACAACGCGACCGTGTATTCGACCACTATCTCGATGGGGTCCGCTACGAGCGTCGCCCGAGCCTGTGGGTCGAGCCCTTGGATGACTGGGGCGACGGTGCGGTACAACTGGTCGAGATCCCGACCGACGACGAGTTCCACGACAACGTCGTAGCCATGTGGGTCCCGAAGCAACCGGCCAAGGCCGGCACCAACTTACAACTTCGCTACCGCCTCCACTGGAGTGCCGACGAGCCCCATCCGAGCTCGCTCGCGCGGTGTGTTGCCACACGCATGGGCCGTGGCGGGGAGCCTGGCAAGCCGCGCCCGAAGGGTGTGCGCAAGTTTGTTGTCGAATTCCTCGGCGGGCCACTTGCCGGCCTCCCCTTCGGCACCAAACCGCAGCCGATTCTGTGGGCCGCGTCGGGCGCATTCTCCTACGTGTTCACCGAGGCAGTGCCCGACAGCGTACCGGGCCACTGGCGCGCCTCATTCGACTACACAGCCACCGGCCCCGGCGTGGTGGAGATGCGGCTGTTTTTGAAGAGTGACGATCAGACTTTGTCGGAGACGTGGTCGTATCAGTACCACGAGCAGGCCTGAAGCCAACAGCCAGAACGACGGCGGTGGCCCCCCCGCCGGGCCGACGACGACCTGTACGCGGAAAGACCTAAGTCATTGAAATAACTGGCGCGCCCGGAGAGATTCGAACTCCCGACCTTCTGGTTCGTAGCCAGACGCTCTATCCAACTGAGCTACGGGCGCGTGATGCTGGCATGTCTGCCGAGGGGAGAATGATTTCAGTAAGCTACTGAAAAATCAAGACTTCTAGTCCCTTTGGAAGACCCCGGACTGGGGCGAGCGGATCGCCTGCCATTCGCGGGGCGCGCATCCTACCACACCCTCGCGGGGCTTTGAGGGGCGTTCTCGCGCGAGGGCTGGGTAGCGGGAGAACGTCCTTATTACGGCGTGGGAACCGTCAGCAGCTCCTCAAAGAAACCGCCGATTTCCCGCGACCGGTCGACGAAGTGGATCTCCAGGATCCAATGGCGGGGATTGCCGTTCGCGTCGGGCTCGCGCAGCAGCTGCTTATTGCCGGTGCGGATCGAGAAGCGCGTGGGATCTGCCGGCGTGCGCTCGTGCGGGAAGTGCCCGATGAGGTGGCCGGCCGTGGGCGCGCCGAACTCCCACCCCGAAGTGATGGCGAGACCCGCGACGAAGTCATACAACTCGCCGGCGCTGAGTTGTGGAGTGTTCTCATACAACTCCTTACCACGACGAAACGCTACCCCGATGTCGCTCACCAGCCGGTGCTTGTGTGGGTCGGAGCCGAGCGCGTAAGTGCGGCCGAAGTCGGCTTCCCAGGAATCGAACACGGGACCGAAGTCGAGGAATACAACATCGTCCGCGGCAATGCGACGGTCGGAGCTCTCCTCGTAGTAGCCCAGCAGCGTGTTCGAGCCCGCGCGCGCAATCCGTTTGTGCCAGTGACGCCGCACGCCGAAACGCTCACGCGCGAGCTCGAAAATCTCACCACTCAACTCGCTTTCGAGCTTGCCCGCCTGAATCATGCCGCTATCGACCACAGCGGCAAACAAGGCCTCGGCCTTGTTCTGCGCATCGAGTAGCGCCTGCGAAACAGCATCCATCGAATTCACCTCGAGTATCATGAGACCCTACTTCCCCAAACACCTCTCAAACCGCCCATTCACCCGATGCGCATACCAGCTCGTCGTCAGACGACGGCTGATCTTAGGTCCATGCAACTTGATGCTCGGTACCAGCGCACGCGGCAACGGCCGCTTCGCCACACGCTCCGCCAAAGCAAACACCCGCTCATACAATTTCGTCCGCTCGAATTCCCGGGTCTTACCCTGTTCGAGAGCGTCATGGATCTCACTCGAGTCGAGATTCAGCCGCACCTCCAGCGCGCGCAACGCCTGCTCGGTGTCGCCAGGACCCTTGGCATCGCTTTCGTGTGACAGCAGGGCGCCGTCCGTCGCCAGCGGAATGCCCGAGGCCTTGCTGACGGCATTCTGGAAAGCTGCGTTACGACTCGCGTACTGCCCCGCATTGAAGTCCGCGAACCGATACAGATATTCGTCGTACGGCGGCTGATAGGCCAACAAGTGAGCGATCCCGAAATACACACTGCCACGACGCGTAAACAGCTCGTCGGCAACGCTCGCCTTCACGGGATAAGGATAAGGTCTGACTGCCGCATATTGATCGGCATACGCGACATTGACCTGCATGGGCCCGCGAGTCCGGATCGGGTTCCAATCCGCGAACAGCCGCCGGCCCAACGGCACCGAGCCGATGAAGTCCTCATAGATATCGCTGAGATCCTTTTCGGTCCGCGCCGCATCGATCCGCTCGCTGTAGCTGCGTCCGGTCGATGAGCGCAGTCCCAAAGCGCCGTGGACGATCAGACGTGGCACGCCAGCCCGATCCGCGCGACTGTCAATTTCCCGCCAGGCAATCGCCCCCATCCCCGGCACCACGGGGTTGACCTGGAAGTTCGACTCCTGCTCGATCACCGCGACCACGGCGCAAACATTCTCGCGACTCGGTTCCAACCCCTGTACCGTGAATCCCGAATAGATATCGGTAACCCAGCCCGGCCGGTCCGGCACGCCTCGGGGAATGGATTGCTCGATCCAGGCCCGCGCATCCTCGGGACTGGTCGCCGGACCACTGGCCGGTGGTCGCTCGCTGGCGCAACTCGTCAGCAGCACGGCGCAAGCGACACTCCAAAACCGCGCGCGCAACAAAAGCACAAGACCCCTCAAGCGGAAGCCCTCACTAGTTCTCGACTGAATACCAGCTCCGTCTCAACGCATCAGCTCCAGCGGCTTCGGCAGCTTCGCGAGCAGTTCCCCGCTGAAGTCCGCATCGATGTGAAAGAACGCCATACGCGCCACCTTGTCGGAGCGGTTCTCCCAAGCATGGTCGGTACCTCTCTGGATCACGATATCGCTCTTCTTCAAGGTGACTTCGCTGTCATCGAGCACGAGGACCACTTCTCCCTCGATCACCACAATATAATCGAGCGTCTTCGTTCGATGCATCACCGTGCGCTTACCCCCGTCCTGTGGCGGGTAGATGTCGATGATCCGCAGCAGATGGCCGGCAGCGGGCATGATCGTGAATTCCCGCTCGTTAGGCTCCCGAGCCTCAACGGATGTGAGTTGCGGAACGGCCTTTGGAACATTCCACATCTCGAAAAAATCCGCACCGACGGCGGTACCCTGCATCGGATGGTGCTGTGGCGGGGGGCCATCGGACAACACGACTGACTTGCCGCTTTGGTCATGACCGGTAACGACTCTGCGGATGGGCTCTGACACTGCACTCTCCTCACTCAACCGCGCTCATCGTACCGTCACACGAAGTAGTCTTTCTTATTGATTTTCAGTACGGCCATACGGCGGTGGAGATAGGTTCGCCGCACGCCGAGCTCGAGCGCCGACTGGCTCACGTTGCCGTTGTTACGCTTCAGCGCGCCGATGACGAACTCGCGCTCGGCCAGATCGCGAAATTCCTTGAGCGCCGATACCTTGCCGCGGTCACCCGGATCATCCTGCAGCAGCTCATCCGGCAGATCGCGCACCGACACCTGCTCACCGCTCATGATGAGCATGCGCTCGAGTACGTTTTGCAGCTCGCGCACGTTCCCCGGCCAGCGGTAACGCTGCAACTCCCAGATGACATCCTCCTCGAGCGCCTTGGGCTTGAGGTGGTTCTTTTCGCAGATCCGCCGCGCGAAAAAGCTGACCAGCAGGGGAATATCCTCCGGCCGCTCGCGCAGGGCAGGCACTCTGATCGGCACAACGTTCAGCCGGTAAAACAGGTCCTCGCGAAACACACCCGCCGCGACCGCCTCTTTCAGGTCCTTGTGCGTGCCCGAAAGCACCCTGACATCGACCTGCACCTTCTGCTGTGCCCCCACTTTCTGAATCTCGCCGCTCTGGAGCACGCGCAGAATCTTTGCCTGCGCCGGCAGCGACAGGTCGGCGACCTCATCCAGAAAAATCGTGCCCCGGTGCGCGATCTCGAACAATCCCTTCTTGTTGGCCACAGCGCCTGTGAAGGCGCCCTTCTCATAACCAAACAGCTCACTTTCCAGCAGCGCATCGGGGATCGCCGAGCAGTTGACCTTGACCATCGGGCCATCGCTGCGTTGGCTGTGCGCGTGAATCGCTCCGGCCACGAGTTCCTTGCCCGTACCACTTTCGCCGACGATCAACACACTCGCCTGCGTTCTCGCGACCTTCACGGCGGCCGCGACGACTTGCTTTACCGCACGCGACTCTCCCACGATGTCCGACGGCCCCGCGTGTACGTCGGCCAGCCGCAGGCGCTCCTTGATTGCCGACATCTCGAGACAGCGCCGTACCGTAACCACGATCTTCTCGGCACTGAAGGGCTTCTCAATGAAATCGAATCCGCCGCTCTTCACCGCCAGAGCCGCCTGCGTCAGCGTCGCGTGCCCGGAAATGAAAATCGCGGGAATCGAGAACCCGTCAGCCCGGGTCTTGCGAAAAAATGTGATGCCGTCAATCTCGCCCAACTGGATGTCGATGATGAGCACTTCGACAATCCGCTCGTGAAGCGTGCGCAGAGCACTCGAAACATCGGGCGCCGTGATGACCTGAAATCCTTCCTGCTCGAGGGCGAGCTCAATGGACCTGCGGATGTTCTTCTCATCGTCGAGAACGAGAACCGTTGGGCGACTCGCGGGCTCGCTCACGGCGACACCCGTGGCAGTACGATGACGAAGGTCGGCCGGCCGTCAGTCTCCCGATAGGTGATTTCGCCGCCGTGCTCGATTACGATCTTCTTCACGATCGCCAGCCCCAGACCCATGTTCTCTTTGTTGCTCTTCCCCGATACGTACGGGTCGAACATCCGCCCGACGAGGTCGCTGGGCACCAGTTGCCCATCGTTGGCAATCGAGAGTACGAGCGAATCCTCCGTGGCGAGCAGCTGAATGTCGAAGCCCACCCGCCGATCCGGATTCGCCTCGACGCCGTTGCGCACGATGTTCGTCAGAACTTGCCTGAACAAAGCGACGTCGATCCGCGCCCGCGCCCGCAGTGGCGCCGGTTGTTCGCTGACTCGCAGATCGGCGGTGTCGAAACTCGCCGCCACCGCCTTGACCATTTTCGCGACCACGCTGGAAACATCCTCCTTCACGAGATGGGCCGAAGGCAGCCGTGCGAACTCACCGAACTTGTTGACCGTGTTTTTCAGATAGCCGATTTCCTCGACAATCATGGTCTGCGCCTGGTCCAACAGGTCGCGAAACTCCGGCCCGCTCTTGCTCGCGTAGGCTTTGGAAAGCGACGTCACCAGCACCTCGATGGGCGTGAGCGGATTCTTGATCTCGTGGGCCAGCATACGGGCCAGATCCTGCCAGGACGCCATCTCCTCCAGGTAGCGCACCTTCTGCCGGTGCCGGATCAGCTCATCGAACGTCTTTTCATACAAGCGCGCGATCCGGCGGCTCAACAACATCGCGAGCAGCATCGACAGCAGCACCGCGGCCACCAGCCCCAGACCGAAGTAGATCCGCAGGGAATCCAGCACTTCGGACTTGAGCGTACCCGGGTCCGAATACACTCGTTGCAGACGCTCGACCGCCTCGAACTGCTCCCGGTACTGTTCCTGTTGTTGTGGATCGAGCCGCTTCAAAGTCTTGAGATTGCGCGCGCTGTCCTCCAACGCACGCATGACAGAGCCATTGAAGCCGAGATCCAGGCTGGTCGCGACCGCGCGGTCGAGCAGATAAAACGCCGCGCACAGGGGCACGACAGCCATCACGAGAATGGTCAGGAAGAGCGGCGCCCGGATGCCGCCATTGTCCATTGAGCTAAGGCCCATTCGGCAACTCTGTCAGTTTGAAGGGTTTGGATGAGACGGTCTGTTTCCAGGCCGCGGCGACAGAAGCACCCGCCGCGTACTGCTCGAATATCTTATTGAAGAGGCGCGAGCTGGTGGAGCGCGGCGCCGGCAAGCCCGAGCCCACACTGGTGGCATCCGGCGCAGCAGGCCGGTCGTTCTCGGCGACCCATTTGCGGATTTCCTCCAGCCGCGCTTTTTCGATGGGATCGAAGAGAATCTCCGCGGTGAGCGCGCGGCTCTGACCCGCGGTCGCCGGATCGACAGCAAAGAGGCCGGGCAGGTTGAGGTCGGTCAGCATCGCGACGACCTCAGCCACGCTCTGACAGGTCCCCGCCGAAACCGGCGCATCGTCGACCGACACTTTCACCTCGAATGTCTCCTCCCACAGGTCGTACTTTACGGTAATGCCGACGAGCTTCTGCGCGACTGGCTGCGTCGGGTTCAGCAGTGTCACCCGGATCACTACCCTGTTAGTGAGCCCGCTCACGAGATCCTTGCGTAGCGTGGGCGGCAGACTCGCGTCTTTCAAAACCGCACCCAGCTCGCCTCGGTAGAGCAAGGGTGTCAACTGTGCTCCGAGCACCTTGGTCGACACCAGTAGCGAGAGCACCGCCAGCGACAGGAGCAGCCTCCGATTGATACGCGGGTCCATGCTAATTGCCACTCCCGGTCAGGGAGTGAGTTGCAATCAGGTACAGGTTGACCGTCCCCAGGTATTTCGTTTCCAGGCGGAATCCCGCCTTCACCCCGACCTGGTAGTCGTGGATTCCAAACGTCTTCCCGAGGTTCGTGACCCCCGGACCTGCATACCAGCGGCCCCTGCGAATGGTGCCGGGTTGCGAGTCGGCCAACAGGTTGTGCGAATAGACGATCGAGATTCCCAGGTCACTGTCGAACGCGGAGCGGAAGTCATCGAATGGCCGCGCCTGGAATGTCCAGTAGGCTCCGTCTCCGGCTCGCCAGGTCCCTCGCACGACTACGCCGGCGAAGTCATCGAGATTCGTGCGCAGGCCGTTGTAGACATGCAGCAGCCAGCCATGCGTGGGAAAAGATGAATCATCCTCGGAGTTTCTTCCGGCGGTGAGTAGGAACACGTTGCCTGGAGACGAATTGAACGTCTGGATGGCACCGTCAAACACCAGGTAAGGATCGTTCACGGCCGTGTTTTGCAGGTAGCGATACCCGGCTGTCACGTACGAATACGTGTCGAGATGCATACCGACCGAAAAATCGCCCCCCGCCCCGGAGCTGTGATAACTCCCACTCCCCGCGAACAAGGAGGACTCCGCGCTGAACAGGAACTCCGATTGGGTGTAGAACGCACCCGCCGTAAAAAAGAATTTGCGCGAATCAAACAGTCGCGGATCCGAGTACTGGAGCCGCCCCGCATTCTCCTGGCCGCCGCCGCCGACGGGCCGCGCTACGACAACCGACAGATCGAGCGCCTTTCCGGAGCCGAACAGGTCGTGATCGGTAACCCGCGCGGCCAGCGCCTCGATCACAGCGGATCGGTTCGCGAGCTGGGTAAGGGTTCCCGCCGCAAAGGCGGTGGTCACCGGATCGGCCTCCGTCACATCGATGACCACGATGACCCAGTGCTTGTGAGAGCCCTTGATCAGGTGAATCTGCACCGTCCGGAAATTCGGCAGCGTCTGCAGGCGCAGGCGCGCGTTCTCGACCTCGATCTCATCCAGCGGCTTGCCGACGGTGATACCGGCCTGCGTGCGAATGAGTTCACAGGACGCGGCCACGTTGCCATCACATTGAACGCCCTCGACAAAAGGAGTGTCCTCGGAACCCGGGCCCGGATCGAGCGCGAAGGACCAGGCCGGGCACAGAGCCAGCAGCAGACAAGCACGCACCATCTTCATGAATCGCTCGCGGGGCCGCCCGCCGCACCTAAGTCCGTCGCAACTCCGGGCGCAAGTGTTCACTTTCGTGGACACCCGGATGTCGCACGAACCTTCGAGACCGCGGTAGTGTTGCAAGAGCCGTGTCAGGACGCTACCCATTTTGTTGAATGCCTTCCCAGTTGAGTGCCGCCGCTGGCGAGAAATCCGCGGCGGCACGGGAAAAGCAAACCCCATGCCAACTTCAGTATGATGAGCGCCGTGGCCCGGAACTATCCGCGAGCCCGTTCACTTTGCGCGACGGAGGATTCTTGCGTTCTGTCATCATCGCCATCCTGGGATTGCTCGCCGCCCCGGTGGCCGGCTGCGAGGAGCTGGCCGGCCTCACCGCGGCCGCCCGCTCGATATTGGGCGCCGATCAGGGTGTCTATATCGAGACCACCCGGGGCACCGTGCTCGTGGCGCAGGCCGCGGACAAACCGGTTCACCCGGCATCCGTCTCGAAGGTCCCGACGGCGCTCGCCCTACTGCGCAAGTTGGGTCCCGAGCATCGTTTTGTAACTACCTTTGCCGGCAGCGGCCGAATCGTGGACGGCACGCTCTACGGCGACCTGTCCGTCACGAGCGATGGCGATCCGGCCCTGGTCGACGAGGATGCATTGCTCGTGGCCGAGCGGCTCAAACAGCTCGGCATACAGCGGGTAATGGGTGCGATTCACCCACGCGGCGCGTTGACCTTCGATTGGCAAAGCGACGGTGATGCCAGCTTGCTCCAGCAAGCGATGTCCGGACATACACCCGCCGCGGCGTGGACCGCGGTGCGCGCGCTCGAGAACTCCAACGCCACGGCGGCGGACGTCGCTTCCTCCGCGCGCCCCGGGATTCCCTTTACGCCCTGGTCGGCGTTGACTGGCGCGATCCAGGGAGTGAGCGTCATCTCGCTCCGCGATGACCAGACGTTGGTCGTGCATCGCTCGGAACCGCTGCTCTCACTGACGAAGGCCCTGAACGACTATTCCAACAACATCATCAAACCGTTCGCGGATGCCGCGGGCGGTCCCGCGGCTGTTGAATCGGTGGCACGCGGCGCGGTGCCCCCGGAGATGAGATCCGAGATCACCCTCGGCGACGGCGCGGGCACCGACCCCAGCAATCGGCTGAGCCCTCGGGCGGCGGTGAAACTTCTGCGGGCCCTGGAAGGGGAGCTTGCGGCGAGCGGACACACTCTGCCTGACATGCTGCCCGTCTCCGGTGTCGACACGGGCACCTTACGAGACCGGTTGAACGGACCGGGAGAGGCGGGCCATGTCGTGGGAAAAACAGGAACCTTCGGCGACTACGGCGCGAGCGCGTTGATCGGCGCGATTCCGACGACTGACCTTGGTACGGTGTACTTCGCCATTCTCAACCATGGTATTCCGGTGCCGCAGGCTCGCCTCCGCCAGGACCGATTTGTTCGCGCGTTGCTCGTGCGTCTGCACAGCGTACCCTGGAACTATCAGCGCGATACGCGCCCTGCCATAGCGCGAGCGCAAGTATTGAGCGCACCCCGGTGAGCACCCGCCGTCTGGGCTAATATGGCGGCCCGGTTTTCGATGGGGTGGCCAAAATGCGCGCCGTGAAACTCGTTGGAATCGTATTGGGCGGCCTGGTCGCCCTGATTATCGTCGTGTTGATCGGTGTACGGCTGTTCGTCGACCCAAACGACTACAAAGACCGCATTGCCCGGGCGGTTAAGAGCTCCACAGGCCGCGAGCTCACGCTCTCCGGCCAGATGAAGCTCTCGGTCTTCCCGTGGATCGCTCTGGAGCTCGGCCCCGCCAGCTTGGGCAACCCCCCGGGATTTAGTGATCAGCCGTTCGCTGCCGTGCAACATGTGGCCTTGCGGGTGAAGCTGCTGCCCCTGCTGCGCAAGGAATTGGAAATCGGCCGCATCGAGATTGACGGCCTCGACCTGCGCCTGTTGAAGAACGCCGCGGGCCGCGGCAACTGGCAGGACTTCGGCAACCAGAATGCGACGCCCGAATCCGCCCCGAGTTCGAGCTCGGGCGGCGGAAGTTTGCCGGATCTGGGGGGTGTCGAAATCAAGGACAGCCGCGTGAGCTACCAGGACCTGGTGGCCGATCATCTGAACTTTGAATTGGGGCATCTGACTTCCGGCACTCCGGCGCCCGTGAAGCTGAAAGTGGCTTTGACGCCGAGCCAGGGCGCGCAGCCGATCACGCTCACCAGTCAGTTCGATCTGACACTCGACACGGAGAAGAAACAGTACGGGGTCAGCTCCTTCGAGTTGGAGGGCACGATGCAGCCGGCGCCGACGGCAGCGGCCGTGTCATACAAATTCTCCGCGCCGGTGCTGAGCGCCGATCTCACCGCACAGACTCTGAACGCTCCCAACTTCAAGGCGCAGCTCGCCTCCGCCGCTCTCGCCGGCAGCCTGCGGGGCAGCCGGATCGTCGATGCGCCCGCTTTCACCGGGGCTTTCAAGCTCGATCCGCTCGCGCTGCGCGACCTCATGAATCAATTGGGCATCGCCGCACCCAAGACGCGCGACCCCAAGGCGCTTACGAAGCTCTCCGCCCGAGGCGATTTTACCTATGGCGCCAACGCTCTGGCGGTAAACGATCTCGATGTCCAACTGGACGACACCGGGCTGCATGGCAAAGCCGCCATCACCAATCTCGACACCAAGGCCATGCGCTTCGATCTCACGCTGGATCACATCAACCTGGATCGATACCGCAGCCCCGAGGAGGCGACCGCCCACCCGGTTGACAAGCCATCCGCGAAATCCTCGGAGCCGCCGCCGAGTGACCCCTTCAAAACACTGCAAGTGGAGGGCAGCCTGGCGATCGGCAGTGCGACGGTTTCCAACCTCACACTCACACAGGTGCATGTGGTGCTGACGGCGAAGGACGGAGTAACGCATATCGCGCCGGCGACGGCGAAGTTATACGGCGGAGGGTATTCCGGCGATATCACACTGGACGACCGTGGCGCGGTCGCGGCGTTGAAGATCGATCAGAGCATGACCTCGATCGACATAGCCGCGCTGCTCAAGGACTTCGCGAAATCGCAACGCATGTCGGGTCACGGCACGGTCACCACCAATCTGACCGCGCATGGCCTCGCGGGCGACGCGCTCATGAAAACTTTGAACGGCCACATCGCCGCCAACGTCGACAACGGTGCCGTCGAGGGCGTCGACCTGTGGTTCGAAATCAATCGCGCCATGGCCCTCGCGCAAAAACAGTCGTTACCCACGGGCAGCAGCAGCGGTCGCACCAAGTTCGACGTTTTCAAGGCTTCCGCCGATATCGTCAACGGGGTCGCGACGACGAAAGATTTGAATATCGCCTCGCAAAACCTGCGCGTCTCGGGCCAGGGCACCACCAACCTGGTCACCGACGCGATCGACTATCAGGTGAAGGCGACAATCCTCAAGGAAGCGCCCACTGCGGCCGGCGCGGCTGGCAAGACCCTGGCGGACATCCCTCTCAACATCACCGGCACGACGACCAGTCCTAACGTGCGCCCGGATCTGGAGGCGTTGGCCAAGGCACGCGTCCAGCAGGCGATCGACCAGCACAAGGGCGAGATCCAGCAGAAACTCCAGGATAAGCTCAAGGGCCTGTTCCGATAACACGCCCCGGGGCGCGGAGGTTCGGCAGCCCCGACTACCGCTCTCAGGCCTTCTCGCGCAATTCGCGCAGCGGGCCGATGTACTTCTCATAGCGGCGCCAGCGTCCGACGGACCGGTTGTACATCTTCTGTCGCACCTGCCAGAAACTCGCCGTCATCACCGGACGCGCCGCCGTATGGAACTCCAGGCAGCGCTCATCCCACTCGAGTCCGAGAAAGTCCAGGATCTTGCGGGTCCATCTCTCCTGGTCGTCGACCAGTTCGGCGTAGGGCACGTCCAGCAGGGTGCCTGCGGGCAGCACGCTGCGCCAATGCTCGACCAGGCGCTGATGCTCGCGGTAGTAGTGCGCCAGATCCGCCAGGTCCCAAGTGAAATTCTGTGCCGAGGACAACTGCGTGAAATAACACGACAGGCAGGTGTCAATCGGGTCGCGTTGCACGTAAATCATGCGCGCGTTCGGCAGCACCGAATGTATGAGACCCAGGTGATCCGAGTTGTAGGTCGACTTGTCCACGACGCGCTGCGCGCTCGAAGAGAGCCGGTCCAGCTCGTTGAGATAACCCTGCGCGAGCTTCTTCCTGAGAGACTCGCCCGGCAATCGATTCCGGACGAGTGCCTCGTGCTTGCGTGCCGCGTCGCTCCAGTACTGCAACTCTCCCGCGCCGTGCACCGCCGGGTGCGCCGAGAGGATCTGCTCGACCAGCGAAGTACCCGAACGCATCATGCCAACCACGAAAACCGGTTTCACCGACTCGGAGCGCCCTGGCTCGTTCGCGGTGATGGCTTCCCGTGTATAGGCGCGAATCGTGTCGTCAACGAAGCGCACGCGCGCCTCCGTGTCATAGCGCTCGGCGACCGCCTTCTGTAACTCATTGGCGCGCTGGTAGCTGCGAAACGCCCGCTCGAAGTCGCCGGTATCGTCCCAATACTTGCCGATGGCAAAGCGTAGGTCGGCTTCCTCCAAGGGCGCGATCCCGCTCGCGGCCAGCCTCTCCGCGTTTTTCAGCCACGCGCCGTCGGATGCGGTCATTTTGCGAAGCTCGGCCAATGACGCCAACGCGGTCGGCAGGTTAGCATCCAAGGCCAGAGCACCTTTGTACAGGGTCTCGGCTTCCTCGAAGCGGCCCTCGAGGCTGGCAACTTTGCCCAGACCGGTCGTTGCACCGGCATGACGGGGTGTTATTTTGAGCGCCTTCTCAAAACACTCCCGGGCGTCGCTCAAACGTCCGAGCATGACCAGGGTCAGTCCCAGACTCACCTGGGCGTCATCCCGCTTCGGATTCAACTTCACCGCACGCCGCAGGGGCATTTCGGATTCGGCAACCTGGCCGGTGAGGCGCAGTAGAGTACCGAGATTGAATTGCGCATCGGCATAAGTGGGCTGTATACCGGCCGCGCGACGCAACTGTTCCAAGGCCTCGTGGTAGCGGCCCATCCTCCACAGTGCTGCGCCGAGATTGTTGCGTGCGAGCAGGTGGCGGGGCTTGAGTTTCAACAGGTCCTGGTAGCGCTCGATTACTTCGGCATGATCACCCCGGGCGACCGCGGCTTCAGCCTGCGCATGAAGCGCGCCGATCGAGCGGGCGCCCGGGCCCGGCTGATTTTCCGGCGAGAGATCGTGCCGTGCCTCCGGCCCCGCGTCCGTTGCGTCAGCCGTGTCGGCTGCGTCCACGGAGAGTCGTAACAGCAACATCTGAGCCAGCTCGTCCGCCAGCGCGGGATCCGCACCAACATTGAGCAGGCGCGCTTTGAAGCTGTTCGCCAGCTTCGCTCTGCGAAACATGCCCAACCGTAACGGCCGCGCGTCACTGTCAACTCGCGCCAGGAAGGACTGGATTACCTTGCGTTGCTGCGCGGATCGGGACGCCCGGCGATCATCCATCGAAGCGGCCGCCGCCATGAAGTGGTCCGCCAGAGAGTTTCCGACGTCGGCAGCAATCCGTGAGTTGAGTCGATCAAGCCACATAAATTGGGTTAGACAGTCGGCCGTTCAGGTCGGTCATAGCAGCAACATCCGCGTCAGCTCGCCCACCAGCGCCGGATCCGTACCCGCGTCGAGCAGGCGCCATTTGAAGCTGTTCGCCAGCTTCGCTCTGCGAAACATTCCCAGCCGCAGCGGCCGCGCCTCACTGTCAACTCGTGCGAGTAAGGACTGGATTGCGTTGCCTTGCTCCGCAGATCGGGACGGCGGACGCCCTTTCGTCGCAGCGGTCGCCGCCATGAAGTGGTCCGCCAGGGAGTTTCCCACGTCGCTGGCGATGCGTGAGCTGAGCCAATCAAGCCACATGAGGCGGGTTTTCTCCAAATCCCATACCAGAAAAATCGTACCGGATGACCCGGTGTGGAAGATAGCAGTTCGGCCGCTTTAGGTGAAAGGGATCACACTGTTTCCGGGCGGCAACAGCGTGGATTAGCGAAAATTCACCAACGCAACGGAGCTGCCCGAGAGGGGATTTCCTCATTCCGGCGTCAGAAATTGACGGTCCAGGGCAGCCTCTGACGGTGTCCGTCAGTCTCTGACACAGCGGGTCAGTCGCCGCCGTTCTCGTCCTTTGCTTCGAGCTCGCGGGCACGGCGACTGGCCCGATCCAACACATCCTTGGCGGGCATGCCGCTTTTAGCGCTGCTACGCAGACTCAACACCCCGCCCGCGATCACGACCATGACGACGACGATGATAATAGCTGCCGTTGACATGTAAGCCCCTCGAGAACTCAGTGAATCGCCGCCTGCAACTCTTTCGCGACTTCCCTCGCGATATCGTCCTGCACCCACAATTTGTCGCCCAACGGTCGATCGTAGGTTTCAGACCAGACCACGTACCCGTCGGCGGCGCGAACCAGCCGTGCCGCGATTCTCAGCGCAACGTCGGATTTGCGCACGCTGCCATCGAGTATGTAAGCCACGCCGAGGGAGCTGGCAGCATCCGCTACGGTAACCCGCTTCCCCTTGAAATAGAACGAGGACGTGGGAGCAGGCACGTGCAGGCCGGGAATCTTGCTGAGTCTGTCAATCAACTCCTCGGTCATACCATCGGCAAAATACTCCTCATTCATTTCTTGTGTCGTCAGATCGAGGAAGGGCAGCACGGCGACGGATTTTTGCGGGATGGCGCCTGCGGCAGACGGCCGGGAGAAACGCGCGAGCCCGCTGTTGAACAGGAGCGCAGCCATGAGCGCGACAAAAAGGGCAACGCCAGCGGCAAGCAACACAACGCCCCTGCGACGCTGACCGCGTAACGACCCAACGGGGTCTGCGGGAACAACTGAGGGCTCCACGCGAGGATCATCCACCCACGGGCTCACCGGCGCCACCATCCGATATCCGAGCCTCGGTACCGTGGCGATGTATTCGGGCTGCCTGGCGTCGTCCCCAAGCAGGCGCCGCAGCGAGGCAACGGCCTGGTAGACAGAGTCTGGAGTCACGACGACCCCGGACCAGACCTGATCGAGCAGGTCATCGATGCTGACCACCTCCCCTGCCCGCTCGGCGAGGCACACGAGCAGCTTCATCGTCCGAGCCTCTACCCGGACGATCTCCCCGGCCCGGGAAATCTGGCCCGATCTCGGATCGACGCACCAGGCGCCGACACGAAGCGGAATGACAGCGGGTCGATCCATAGGGCAAGCCTATACAAGCGGACCTGCTTTCAGAAGTATTCAGCCGCTTTCAGGGCGACTTCAGGACTTCCCGATCCGCGCTTCGGCACAGTGACTGGCCGCTTTACACAGGAGTCCGTCCAATGATCCGCCGCCTGATGATTCGCCGCCTCGCTCTTGCCGCGTCGCTGGCTTTAGCCTCTTCCTCTCTATTCGCCACCACCTACACCCTCGAGCCGGACTACACCCAGGGAGTTTTTCGCTGGAATCACCTCGGCTTCTCCAGCCCGGCCGCACAATGCGCGCAGGGCCAGGGCACGCTGGAATACGATCAAAGCTATCCTGCCCGCGCGTCCGTGGAAGTGACGATTCCCCTGAGCACTCTGAACACCGGGGTGCCGGCCCTCGACGATGACTTCCGGTCGACGGACTTCTTCGACACCCCTCGATTTCCAACCGCGACATTCAAAAGCACCCGGGTCGTGAAGGACACGGCGATGAATCGACTGAAGGTCACCGGCGACCTCACTGTGCACGGCGTGACCAAGG
The DNA here is from genome assembly GCA_028293725.1 of Gammaproteobacteria bacterium. The sequence goes on from JAQGOE010000204.1 coordinate 57,277, forward strand.
CGGTCATCCTCGAAGTCACCGTCGTCAAAGTCGGCGTCAATCCCAGGACCAGCCTGCCGACCGTTGGCTTCGACGCCACGACAACGCTGAAACGCTCCGATTTCGGGCTGGGGCGCTACGTTCCCCAGGTCAGTGACGAAATACAATTGCACCTCACCAGCCAGGGCGTCGAGGCAAAGGCGTACGCGGAGTATCTGAAAGCGCAGGCGGCGAAGAAATAGCGCAAAAAAAGATTCCGGCCAGGTCGAATCCGAGTACTCCCGGACGACAATGGACGCTCAGTTGGTCCGAAGACTAAGGAGTCGAGCATGCGGTATGTCTGCCTGGTCTATTTCGATCCCCAAGTCGTGTTCAATCAAAGTCCCGAGGCACCTGGAGTGAACGAATGATGCTCGCGTCGCCCAAAAACCGCACGATCGCCGCCTGCTCATGTGGAAGCGTCGAGCTCGAAGCGAGCGGCGTTCCGATCACGAGTGTTGTCTGTTACTGCGACGACTGTCAGAAAGGGTCACGCCACATTGAGTCCTTACCGAATGCGGCGCCCGTTTTGGACCCCGACGGGGGCACCGCCTACATTGTCTACCGGAAGGACCGCATCAGATGCTCGCGGGGGGCGGCTCTCCTGCAGAGCCACAAGATCAGGGCGGAATCGGTCACGAACCGGGTGTTTGCTGCCTGTTGCAATTCAGCCATGTTCCTGAATTTCGATGACAGCAAACATTGGGTAGATGTGTATCGAGCCCGGTTGCGGGGAGCGGCCCCGCCTGTACAAATGCGCATGTGCACGAAATTCAGGCTCGCGGCGGGCGAGGTTCCCAACGACGCGCCCAGCTACCCCATGTGGTCCGGCAGATTTCTGGCGAAGCTTCTCGTTGCGCGGTTGGCCATGTGGCTACCCCCGCGGCGGTGAAGGCGGTGGCAGTGCGCGATGTCCGGCCATGCCGATAACCCGCCACGCGAATTTGATCCAGAAATACAAAAGGGCTATCGGCACCAGCGTGTCATAAGCCACGTCCAGCCCGGGAATCGGCTCGATCGGAATGGCGACTGCGCCGGCGGCCAACGTGACGGCAACATGCCTGCACAACTCGCTCAGGAGTTGCCGCAGCGGATTTTCCCTGGGCATCCGCGCAACCACGATCAACAGTACGACCAGCAGCGCAAAGCAAGCTCCGACAAAGATCAGCAGGTCGCGAACGATCTGGCCAACGAGGTTCAGGATGTCCACTTTACTTCCTCCAGGCGCGCAGTTGCGGTGATCGTCCCGGCCCATCCAGCATGCGTCATTCGATACGCTCGATCAATGCCCGCGCGGCGGCCGGGTTGGCCACTTTGTGGCCGCTGATCACGTATAGATAAACGTCGCGGTCTTCCCGTGCGCCCTGCAGAGGGGCGAGGGTTTCCAGGTCATCGGGTACACGACCGCCAGCCCAATGCTCAGCCCGTTTCGCCCACAGGTCGAGCGCGGATCGCGAATACCCCAGCGGCTCGCCGGACTGCGTCCCCATGATGCGCGCATACACGAACGGAGCCGTGATGTCAGCGATCTGCGGATAGTCGGAATCCCCGGCGACCACGATCGCAACACCGTAGTGGCGCGCCATGTCGACGACCTCAGTCACTCTAAAGCTGGCGTGACGCACTTCAACTGCATGGCGGATCGCGCGGCCTGCAACCTTCTGGGGCAGCAGCTTCAGGAAGGCCTCGAAATCCGCCGCGTCGAATTTTGTGGCGGGCATCAACTGCCAGTTGATGGGCCCAAGCTTATCCTTCAACTCCAGAACACCACCGTTGAGAAAGCGCTCGATCGTCGGCCCCGCTTCCGCCAGCGTGCGGCGATGGGTGGCATAGCGGGGCGCCTTCAGCGCGAACACGAACCCGTCCGGTGTCTCGTCACGCCATCGCGCGAAGGTTTCGGGCTTCTGCGCACCGTAAAAAGTGCCGTTGACCTCGATCGAAGTGAGTTTTCCCGCGGCATATTCGAGCTCCCGCTTCTGCGCGAGCGTTTCCGGATAGAACGTGCCCCGCCAGGGCTCGTAGGTCCACCCGCCGACTCCGATTCTGATGTGACCGCTCACGCTTGGATTCCCCGCGCTATGGAGTCCCGGAAGTCTGGACGCGATAGACTGTGACAGCAAGGCGGGCCCGATCCGCAGGTGTTCTCGAGATGAGTCCAGGTCGCGGTAGACACAATTCACCCACGCGGCGCTTCGCAATGGCCACGGTGGATGCCGCACTCCTGAACGGATTTGTCGCGAGATGGAGCTACCGTTTTGGACTCCACGGTAAATTCGCCGTCACCACACATGAAATTCAGGTCGCAAAGGAAAAGGGGCTGCCGGCACCCTTGACGCTCGCATTTGCCTCCGACTTTCATGCGGGACCGTCCACTCACCCGGAGCTGTTCGCCACGGTTATCGACGAGTTCATTCGCCGTCGGCCCGATGTCATTCTGCTGGGCGGAGACTTTGTGTCATGTAAGGCACGCGATGTCGATGCACTCATCGAAGGCCTGTCGAGGTGCAATCCCCCGCTGGGTAAATACGCAGTGCTGGGCAATCATGACTTGTGGAGCGACGACGAGTACATCACGCGCCAGCTCGCCTCCGCCCGTGTCGAAGTGCTCGTCAATCAGGGCTTCCCGCTCCCTCCTCCTTTCGATTGCGTTTCCATCTGTGGAATCGATGACCCGTGGACCGGGCGTGCTGACGCCGCCAGGGCATTCGCCGACGCCAACCCAGTCAGGATCTTCCTCACCCACTCGCCGGACGGTCTGCTGCTGCTCGGCAAAGAACAGTTCGATGTTGGCTTCGCCGGCCACACTCACGGAGGCCAGATCGCACTACGCGACGGGACTCCGATCATCAGCGCCGGCGGCCCACTGTCGCGCACCCATGCACGGGGCCGGTTCGAAATCCCCGACAACGGCCCGCTCATCGTCAGCCGCGGCGTTGGCTGCAGCAGCATACCGGTCAGAATCAACGCCGATCCCGAGCTCGTGATCTGCACGCTGCGCCCCGTATGAAGAGGTGGCGACTCGTGGCGACCGTCACGGCAATCGTGATCCTCCTGGCGGGACTAGGACTGGCCTTCGCACCCATTCTGTACGCTGAGATGGAATTCATGGGGTTACGGCCGGTGTGGCCGTTGCCGCCGATCTCCGCTGCCCAGGTAGCGGGGCAGTCAGCCGGCACAGTGGTCGACGGCTATTGGCGAGTGCAGCAGATCGCGCCCGATACCTATGCGATTGGTGAGCCGCAGAACGATCCTGACAACTATGAATACTTGCTACTGGGCAAGACCCGCGCACTGCTGATTGATTCCGGCGCGACGGCGCGCGACATCCATCCGGTCCTGGCGACGCTGACGCAACTGCCGGTGACGGTCATCCCGACCCACCTGCATTACGATCACACGAACGGACTGAGATACTTCAACTCCATCGCACTGATCGATCTGCCGGAGACACGCTCGCGCGTCAAAGAGGGCATGTTGCATCTGGCGCGCTATCAATTCATGGGCGCGTCCGACCCGAATCGCGCACCGGTGTTCCAGGTGACCGAATGGGTCGCGCCGGATAGCTACATCGACCTCGGCGGACGGCGCGTCCAGGTGTTATGGACGCCAGGACATACAGCAACATCCGTCTCGATTTACGACTCGCCCGCAAAGTTACTGTTCACCGGCGACCTGATCTACACCACTACGCTTTATGCCTTCATGCCGGACTCCAGCCTGTCGACCTATGAAGCGACCTCCGACCTGCTGCTGGCTGCACTGCCCGCGGACACCGTCATCTACGGCGCCCACTGCTGCCGCAACGACGCTCCCCCTGAAGCCCCCTGGCTCGGCATGAATGACCTCGGTGACGTCCGACGGGCTGTGCACAACATCCGGACCGGACAGGCCAAAGGCCAAGGCCTGATCATCCGGCGTTTCCCAGTGAACACGCGGATGACCATTGTGACATTCTATCCTTGGGGCAATCGCTAACGACATCCGCACCCCGAAGGAGCGCCCAAGACATGAGCGAGGCCATCACGGTTCGAGACAATCCACAGGCGAACAGGTTTGAGGCGGTCGTCGACGGTCACACCGCCGTCGCGATGTATGAGACAGCACCCGGCGTCATCACTTTTACGCATACGCGCGTTCCTGAGTCACTGCGTGGCAAGGGCATCGCGAACGAACTGGCGAAAGCCGCCCTCGCCGCCGCGCGTGAGCGAGGCTTACGGGTTATCCCCAAATGCACGTTTTTCGCGTCTTACATGAAAAGGCACCCGGAGACCCAGGATCTCCTGACGTAACATCCCCAATGGAACCCAACGACAGAATACCCGATGTCCGCGACGGGTTGACCCGCCAAGAGCGGGTAGTTTTATACGTTCTGCACGAGACGCAGAAAGAGCGCGGCGATCGTAACGTGCCGACTGCGATGTTATGGGGCCGCGTGTGCGAGCACTTCTACATCAGCCCTGAAGACCTTTCAGCCATGCTCGCACGCCTCGGTGCGCGTCGATGAGCGGCGCAATCGAGGTTGGAAGACAATCATGCTGAGCCCTGCCGTGGGAATTCGTCCACATTGTGGACAATGAAATTTCAACCGCCCAGACGCACGTTCATCCGCCTCGAATCCGCTTTCGGGGCATCGTGGTCGGTGCATACTATTCCACAGTTACCAGGGAGCGCACGCTGCGCCTGGTCTTTCTCCCGACTATCTCCGGTGCCGCGCTATGAAAGATCTGACGCAAGGGTCGATCGTCAGCCACATTCTGCAGATGGCCGCCGTGATGGTCATCGGCATGGTTGGGCAAACGCTTTACTATCTCGTTGACCTCTACTTTGTATCCGGTCTCGGCCCGCAAGCCATCGCCGGCGTCGGCGCAGCGGGTAACATAACGTTCGTCATACTGGCGCTCACGCAAATCCTGAACGTCGGCACCGGGGCGCTGATCTCCCACGCTGCCGGACGCAAGGATCAGCGCGACGCCAATCTCGTGTTCAACCAGTCCATCACGCTTTCGGCACTGGTGGGTGCCTTCGTGCTGGTAGCGGGCTATCTACTGACCCGCCCTTATTTGAATTTGATAGGGGCTGACGCGGGCACACGGCAGGCAGGTATCACTTACCTGTACTGGTTCATGCCAGGTCTCGCACTGCAGTTCGCCATGGTGTCGATGGGAGCAGCGCTGCGCGGCACGGGCATCGTGCGACCGACGATGACTGTACAAGTCCTGACAGTGCTCCTCAACGTGGTGCTGGCGCCGGTGCTCATAGCAGGTTGGGGGACGGGACATCCGCTCGGAGTTGCCGGCGCCGGCCTTGCGAGCACGCTGGCTATTATCGCCGCCGTGGCCATGCTGACGTGGTACTTCGAGAGGCTCGAAAAATATGTGACATTCAACAGTGAGCAATGGCGGCCCCAGCTCGTCTACTGGAAACGCATTCTCAACATCGGCCTGCCGGCCGGCGGCGAGTTTTTCCTGATGTTCATACTCATGGGCCTCACGTACTGGCTCATTCGCGACTTCGGCTCCGACGCACAGGCAGGCTACGGGATCGGCTCACGAGTCATGCAATCGATTTTCCTGCCTGCGATGGCGGTAGCATTCTCCGCCGCGCCGGTCGCAGGACAGAACTTTGGGGCGCACAACGCGGAACGGGTCCGCGCGACGCTCCGCGCCGCCCTCATGCTCGAATCCGCCGTCATGGTGATCATCCTGGTGCTGTGTCAGATCGCGCCCGCTTCGCTCATCGCGGCCTTCTCACACGAGCCGCAGGTCATCACGGTGGGCACGGATTTTCTACGCATCATTTCCTGGAACTTCATCGGGACCGGCATTATTTTTACCTGCTCCGGCATGTTCCAGGCGATGGGTAACACGTGGCCGGCGCTGTTGAGTGGAGTCAGCCGGCTGATGATCTTCTCGATTCCCGCGGTCTGGCTGTCGAGGCAGCCAGGTTTCACGCTGCGTGAGCTGTGGGTGATCTCGGTAGTCACAGTATTGGTGCAGGCCGTGCTCAGCTTCGTACTCGTACAGGCGGAAATGCGCAAACGACTGACGTTTGCGGCGACGCCCGCCGTGAATCCGCCTGCTGGCGCGCTTTGAAAGCGCTACAATCGTATTGATCTCTCAACGAGGACGTCCTGGTGTCCAAAGCCTACTGGATCAGCTGCTATCACGAAGTCATCGACCCGCTGAAACTCGCGGCCTATGCGAAGCTCGCAGGACCTGCGATCGAAGCCGGCGGCGGTCGTTTTCTGGCTCGAGCGGTCGCAACGCACGCCTTCGAGCATGGACGGCTGGAACGTACCGTCGTGATAGAGTTTGATTCTCTGGAGCAGGCGCTCGCAACTCACGACAGCCCCGCATACAAGGCGGCACTGGTGGCATTGGACGGAGGCGTGATTCGCGATCTGCGAATAGTCCCCGGCGTATAGTCTCTATATCTGCGGACGCGCTACTGCCCGACAACGCTCGACACCAACGCGCGTGTGTTGGCGATGAGCATTTCGGCGATGACCTCCGACTTCAGCGAGTACCTGCCGCTGAGCCAGTGCGTAATCAGCGCAATTTGCATTTCCGCCACCTGCAGAGCGACCAGTGAGCGTGGAACGAGTTGCCGCATGCCGCGGGCACGGACGGCGCGGGGCAGGCGGGGCTCGATCAGGGCGGCGAGACTTCTGACCCATAGGGGCCGGATGGGGTCCGAAAAAAACTGGCGATTGATGCTGAACTGCTCGCGAAAATGCTCGAGTAGCGGCGTCAGTTGCTGTGGCGTCACCTCCCCGTGGACACATGCCGCCATTGCGCTCGAGGGGCGCCTGATACTGTCCTTCAGCAGCTCTTCTTTGCTCGCAAAGTGTAAGTAAAACGTCGAGCGCCCGACATTCGCTTTGCGACTGATCTCGCTGGTCGTCAACGCTCCATAGCCGCGCTCCAGCACCAAATCGACAAATGCCGACAGCAGGGCTGAACGCGTCCTCTCGGTGCGCCGATCCGGAATCCTCTTCACCATGGACGACTCCCTGCCCGCAAGCGACTGCACAGTTCCAGACAAAGCGCCTCGGTTGTCCAGTATTGGACACCCGTCCCGCCTGCTTCCAACAAGTCTTCAACAAACCAGCTTAAAACGGTCTGACGGTCATTCGAGGCAACCATGGCTGACAAGCTCTCAAACTATCGCGAAGCTCGCGGGCTCGGGGCGGCGTTTGCCCTGTGTGCATTGGCAACACTGACGCTCCTGGCGAATCATCCCCATGACGGGGCGCATAACCTGACCGATTTTATCAAGGAAGAAGCACGCAACCAGTTTATTGACGGCCTGGTGCATGGCGGGTTCATTGTCACCCAAAGCGCGTTGTCTGTGTGTTTCCTGCTCTTGTCTCGCCGTCTGGGATCGGACCGGGTTCCGGTGGTCATCGCTGTAGTGGCCTTCCTCATCGGCGGCGGCGCGCTGATGGCGTCGATGATTCTGGACGGTTTTGCGAGTCCCGCCATAGCGGTGCGCCTGGCCGGCACGGACAGCGCGGACAACCTGTTGATGGCGAAAACGCTTCTGATCTTTCTCGGGACCCTGATCCGATTCCTCATGCCGATGGGACTACTGCTGCAATCGGTGGCGATCCTCGCCTGGTCGTCGGTAATCGCGAGAAGCCGCGGCCTGCCGCGCGCCGTCGGAGTATTCGGATTGGTGGCTGCGGTTGCTTTGATCGTCGTCTTACTCGCGGCCCCGGTTACGATGGCGACACATGTTCTGTTGGGCGGCATCCTGCTGCAGGCGATGTGGTATCTGGCACTCGCCGTGCTGTTACTGCACAGCGGATTTGCGTCACGAACCTGAACGACGCTCCGGGTATGGCCATCCCTGAAAGATCACTTTTGCTAGACTCCGCCCATGGCAGATGCGACCGTCATAGCACCGTAATTCATGCTGTCGAAACTGCGCAACCTGCTCAGCCCGAAGAACCCCTCCCCCGCATCGTGGGACGAGTTGTTCCGGCAGGCGCAGGATCTGCATCAGCAGGGACAGATGGAGAAGGCCATCGAGCTGTACGGCAAGTGCGTCGAGCGGCAGCCGGACCGGGCAGAAGCCTATTACAAGCGAGCTAACGCGCTGAATGGGCTGGGGCGACTCGAGCCGGCGCTCGAGGACTACGACCGTGCGATAAGCGTCAACCCTTCCTACACTTACGCCTTCTGCAATCGAGGGTTGGTTCTGGAGCGGCTCGGGCGACGGGACGAGGCGCTTGCAAGCTACGATCGTGCGATCGAATTGGATCCCAAAGATGCTTTGACGCACTACAAGGCGAGAGGTGTGCCGCCACGTCCGTGGTGACGTGAAACACCGTGCTAGAGCGCAGCGTTTCGCCGGGCCGCAACAACACCGTTGGGAAGCGGGGCTCATTGGGGCTGTTGGGAAAGTGCTCGGTCTCGAGTGCCAGCCCGTCCCCCTGCCGGATCGTGCTGCCCACTGCGCTAATCTGGGCGCCGTTCATGTGGTTGGCTGAGTACACCTGGACGCCAGGTTCCGTAGTGCGCAACTCCAGCAATCGACCGCTCGCCGGATCGTACATGCGTAGCGCCAGCGGCAATGGATCAAGCGCGGGCTTGCGGAGCACGAAGTTGTGGTCGTAGCCATGCGCATAAAGGATCTGTTGGTCACTGGAGCGAATCCGCGCGCCGATTGAAGTGAGCTGTCGAAAGTCGAGCGCAGTGCCCGCCACAGGTGCGAGCTCGCCGGTGGGGATTTGATCCGCATCGGTGGGCGTGTACTGGTCCGCCATTATCTGAAGCTGTTGCCCATAGACGTCCCCAGAGCCGTTGCCGGCAAGGTTGAAGTACACATGATTGGTCAGGGTCACAACTGTCGGCTTGTCGGTCGCAGCCTCGTAGTCGAGGCGCAATTCATTCGCGTCGTTGAGCGTGTAGGTCACGTCCATGTGCATCTCACCCGGAAATCCCTGTTCGCCATCGGGGCTCACGCGCGACAGCTTGACTCCCGCTCGATCGGCATCCCGGACCGTTTGCGCCGACCAGACCAGCGCACCGTAAAACGGCAGGCCGGAGTGCAGCGTGATGCCCTTGGTGTTAGCCTGCAGATCATAATGATGGCCATCGATGCTGAAGCCTCCCTTGATGCGATTGGCGTAGCGTCCTATGAGACTGTTGAGTGCGCCGGTCATCTCGTAAGCCTGCAGATCGGCGAGACCCAGCACCACGTTCTTGATCTGGCCGCGTCGATCCGGCGCGTTGAGCTCGGCAATGATGCCGCCATAGTCGAGAATTTTTGCGCTCACCGAGTGAGCGTTGCTCAGTGTGTAGACGTGGACTGCCCTGCCGTCCGCGGTCACACCATAATCGCTAACGCTCACCTGCGGCGCTGCCAGCGCACCGGCACCCGGCCACATCGCGAGCACGCCGCCAAGCGTTGCTCGAACCAACACCTTCGGCGCGCTGGGAAATAACATTAGCGCTTCTTACTCCTACAGGAAGTGGCTCAGCCCGAACACGAATGCGAGCCCGACGACGGAAATGATCGTCTCCATGACCGACCAGGTGCGGAACGTGGTGGGCGTGTCGGTGCCCAGATAGCTTTTTACGAGCCAGAAGCCGGGATCGTTGACATGGGAGAAGAACAGCGACCCGGCCCCGATCGCCAGAACGGTCCATTCCGGTGAGACGCCGGACGCGGCCATCGCGCCGGGCATGATGCCGGCGGCCGTGATCGTCGCGACGGTCGCGGAACCGGTGGCCAGGCGGATGGCGACCGCGATCGACCAGCCGAGCAGGATCGGCGACAACGAGCCCGACGTCGCCAATCGGGCCAGCAATTCGGAAAACCCGGTACTGACCAACACCTGCTTCAACGCGCCTCCCGCGCCGATGGCGAGGAGGATCGCGCCGACAGGCTTCATGGTTTCGAGCCAGATCGCCTCTTGCACGGCCGGCTCGCCCATGCGCCGGCCAAACAGCAGCGGCAGGGCCGCAAGACAAGCTATGAGGAGAGCGAGCACCGGATTGCTCGCAACGGACAACCACGCCAGGCGAGGCGCGAGGTCAGACGGCAGCAAGGCTTCGACCTGACCGGCAACGATCAACAACACGGGCAACAGGACGACGAAGAGTGCTCGCCATACAGGCACCCGTCGACCCTCGAACACCGTGGGGAGCGGTGGGGGTGCGGCCAGCGACACGTTGCGCACGGCGAACTTCGCAAACAACGGACCCGCGAGTATCGCGGTCGGTACGGCGACGAGGAGCCCGTAAGCGAGAGTGCGGCCCAGATTCGCACCGAGGGCGCTGATGGCAATCAGCGGGCCCGGGTGTGGCGGGACCAACCCATGGACGACCGAAAGGCCGCTCAACGCCGCCAACATGAGCCCGAGTTTCGTGGCATCCCGGTGCTTCGTGTCGGGCCCTTTACTGTCGAGCAAGGGGGCCGCCGCGCTCGCGATGATCGGCAACAGGAGCACCAGGCCCGTCTCGAAGAACAAGGGCAGCCCGATCACCAGTGCAACCAACAGGCTCATCCAGGGCGCCCGGCGCGAATCCGCGTTGCCGATCATCACCCGGGCGAGACCGGCAGCCCCGTCCGAGAGTTGCAACATCGTCCCTAGCGCCATACCTAGCGCCACCACCAAGCCGATCCCGCCGAGGATATCGCCAGCGCCTTTCTGGACGGCCTTTGCCGTATCCAGCGACGAGAGCCCGCCGAGCGGGCCGATCACAAAGGCGCCGCAGAGGAGCGCAACGAAGGGGTGCAACCACCCCCGCACGATGAGGACGATAGCGAGCGCTATGCCCGCTATCGCCGCCAGCACCAGCCGTGCGTCACCGACTACCATTCAAGGTCACGACCTATGTCAATTGCCCGCTTGCGCGAGAGTCACCGAATACAGTGCATGGTGCGTGAGAATAAACAAAGTCGGGTGGCTCGTGCCGCCGATCAACAGTTGCAGGGGGCGATCCGGCACGTCGATGACTCCCAGCTCGTCCCCCCGCATAGACAAAGATCTGACCGTTGGCGAGGTAAACGCGACCGGATGCATCCGTCGCCACACTTTCGCCGCCACGTTCCGCGAAGACCTTGAGATCCTCGAGCACACCTTTCGGCCCGAGTGTGTAGGCATAGGTCCGAGCCTCCGATGCGTTACTCACATAGAGACGTGTGCCGGGCTTCGCGATCGTAAACCCGTAGGTGTCCAGAGAATGGGAGAACCGCCAGCCGCGGTTGTCGGGCGGCCCCTGGTGAAAAACGCGAAAGGCCGGCATCACCAGGCTGCCGTCGGGAGACGCGTACTCGCGGCCCGGCGCCTCGGTGACGTCGCGTGCGAAGAGCTCCGCCAGCGTCGGGAATTGGTCGCGAGCCGGATCATACTGATCTTTGAACTCCCCATTGACCCACCAAACCGCCGGCATGACGACAGCGGCATCGGGATGGGTGCCCGCGGGCTCGGCCTCAATCCTGGTGAGCGCCCCGTCGGGACCGTCCGGCTTCAGGCTGTAGACGGTGCCTTCGAGACCGGCTGAGGAGAGCACGAGCAGGTTGTCCGAGCGGTCTACCGCGAGGTTGACGGGATCGAGCGGGTGGCTGCTCACGACCTTGAGCCCTTGGTCGCGCGACCAGCCGTAAATGCGCTGGAAAATCCGGTCGACGAAGTAGAGCGTGCCATGCGAGTCGAGAGTCCCTCCGCCGATCGCCTCGAAGTCGCCGGCAAGTCTCTTCACCGCGGCGCCCTTCGGAAAGGTCGCCGGAACGACAGGTGTCGGGGTGCGGGATACATCGAGGCTCGCGAACTCACGTTCGCGCACAGACAACTCGTGCGGGACGTCTTCGATCGCATTCTCGCAGGGATACTTGTTCACGCGTAGGAACGTAGCGCAGTCGTCGCCATCGCAGGTGGCGAAGCCGCTCTCCGCATTCACATGGACGTTGCGGAAATGGATGTCGTGCACGCCATAGAGCCGCGCCGCTGCCGGCGCGGGGCCCAAGGTGCGAGTCACGCGATACCCGTGATAGTTCGCGATAAGGATGTCATGGGAGTCGCGGATTTCGAGCGAGACGGCGTTTCTGCTCTCGCCGTACTCCTCCTCGGTCTGCGGTGCGAGCAGCTCCCAGTTGGCGACTCGGTTCAGGATGATCTCGTTGCGGACGTGGTGCTCGACCGAAATCTCGTAGACGTGTCCCGGCGTGTTGGTGTCAGATACGTAGAAGCCCGCGCTGGCGTAGGTGTCCGGACTCCAGATGCCGTTGAAGGTGCCACCGCCGCCGTGCGTGACCCAGAGGCTGGGATATTGACCGTCCCAACGTCGCGCGGGGTCCGCATCGGCGCTATGGTTCCCGTTGTAGGGGTTGAACCGCGTGCCGTTCGCGAGCTCGGTGCCGTGACCTCCTTCAAACTTGACGTCATCGACTAGTGAATTCTCGCCGGCGCTCCACAACAGCGCCGTCGCGCGAGGGTTGATGCCGCCGGTGGCCAGCCCCACGCCCGAGACGATCGCATCGCCCCCCTCCGCCGACCGGAGCAGCGCTTTCGGCTCGCCCACACCCTGGAAACCCGGTGTGCCATCGCCTAGGGCAATCTGGGTGAGGCTCGGCTGCAGGCCGACGAGCACGGAATCCGGCCGCAGTCGAAGCGTGTCGCTGACCTTGTAGACGCCGAGCGGCAGATAGACCGTGTGGT
>JAQGOE010000236.1 GCA_028293725.1 Gammaproteobacteria bacterium
CACTGTTGGACATCGAGGTGCAGCCCAGCTTTGGTGGGTCGGGCTCCATGCGCGAGCGAATCGAGAAGGGCGAGTCGCCCGATCTGTTCATGTCCGCCGACGTCGGCTCGCCGCGTAAGCTCGAAGCTGAAAGCCGTACCGTCGTCCCGGCTATCGCGTTCGCCCGCAATCGGATGTGCATCGTCTCGCGACGCTCGGCCCACGTAACCGCTGCCAATCTGGTCGATCGCATGCTGGCCAAGGGCGTCCGCTTAAAATCCTCAACACCTATCGCGGATCCTGCGGGGGACTACGCCTGGGCGATTTTCGATCGGATCGAGACGCTGCGGCCCGGCAAGGGCGCGATCCTCAAGGAGAAGGCCCAGGCGTCGATGGATCTCAAGGCGACACCAGCGACACCCACGCAAAGTCCCGCCGCGGCCCTATTCCAGTCCAACCAGATCGACCTCTCCGTCACCTACTGCAGCGGCGCCCCCGCCCTCGAAAAGGAAATGCCGGAACTCACCAGCCTGCCGGTACCGCCGCAACTCGATCCGCATCCCTTGTACGGCGTGGCCGTCCTGTCGAGCCGGCCGCAAGCCATGCGGCTCGCCCTATTCCTGCTTTCGGAAAAGGGTCAAGCGATCATCGCCCGGGAGGGGCTCGTCCCCCTCACCGAAGCGCCCTAGTCCACCGCAACAGCCTGGCGCACCGGCGAGATCCGGGCCGCGCAGAATTTGAACTCCGGGATCTTGCCCGTGGGATCCAACGCCGGATTGGTCAATAAATTCGCCGCGGCTTCGGCGTAACAGAATGGCATGAAGACCATCCCGACGGGGACGTCATTGTCGGCCCTGACTTTCAGCTCGATTGCTCCACGCCGCGTCTCAAGACGTAACATGTCGCCGGCCTCCAGCTCGAGACGTTGTAACTCCCTGGGCGCCAGAAACACCACGGCCTCGGGCTCCAGAGCGTCGAGCACGCCGGCGCGGCGGGTCATCGACCCGGTGTGCCAATGCTCGAGTACCCGTCCGGTCGAAAGAACCATCGGGTAATCCATATCGGGCACTTCGTCCGGCGGACGAATGTGTGCCGGTACGATCTTCGCGCGCCCGTTTGCCGTCGGGAACCCCGTGTTGAAAATGATGTCGTTGCCCGGCACATCCGGCGCATCGACGGGATATGTGACGGAACCTTCCCGCTCCACTCGGTCCCAGGTGATGTTGTTAAACGATGGCATGGTCATGGCCATCTCGGCAAAAACGTCGGCCGGACCCGAGTAGGTCCAATTCAATCCCAAGCGCTTGCCGATCTCCTGGATGATCCATAAGTCCTGGCGCGCATCACCGGGCGGGGCCAGCACCGGCCTGCCGATTTGTACACGCCGGTCGGTGTTGGTATAGGTGCCGGATTTCTCGGCAAACGCCGATGCCGGCAGCACCACGTCCGCGTAAAACGACGTCTCGGTCAGAAACAGGTCCTGTACGACCAGGTGATCCAACATCGCGAGAGCCTGCCGCGCGTGGTTGAGGTCCGGATCAGACATGGCCGGGTTCTCGCCCTCGACGTACATGCCGTGAATCTGGCCCGCATGAACCGCGTTCATGATCTCGACCACCGTGAGGCCTTTCTGCGGATCGAGCTTCTGACCCCAGAAGGTCTCGAACAGCGCGCGGACTTCGGCTTTTTCCACTGACTGGTAGTCGGGATAGACCATCGGGATCAGGCCGGCATCGGAGGCGCCCTGCACGTTGTTCTGGCCACGCAACGGATGCAGACCCGTTCCCTTGCGCCCGATCTGTCCCGTCGTCAAGGCCAGCGCGATCAGGCAGCGCGCGTTGTCCGTGCCGTGAACGTGTTGGCTGATGCCCATGCCCCAGAAAATGATCGACGCCTTGGAGGTTGCGTAAAGCCGGGCCACCTCGCGCAGAGTGTGGGCATCGATGCCGCAGACCTCCGCCATGCGCTCCGGGGTGAATTCGACGATGCCCGCCTTGAGCTGCTCGAAATTCTCCGTGTTGGCGTCGATGTACTCCCGGTTATAGAGTTTCTCGGTGATGATGACATTCAACATGGCATTGAGCATTGCCACGTCCGAGCCGGGCTTGAAGGACAGATGCCGGTAAGCATGGCGTGACAGTCCCTGCCGGCGCGGGTCTATGACGATGAGCTTGGCGCCTTTCTGCTTTACGGCGTTCTTGATGAAGGTCGCCGCGACCGGATGATTCACTGTCGGGTTGGCGCCGATGACAATGATCACTTCCGCATCCATGGCGGCCTCGAACGGAGCCGACACCGCCCCCGAATTCAGCCCCTCCATGAGCGCCGCGACAGACGAGGCGTGACAGAGCCGGGTGCAGTGATCGACGTTGTTGGATCCGAAGCCGGTGCGCACCAGTTTCTGGAAGAGATAGGCTTCTTCATTCGATCCCTTGGCGGAACCGAAGCCGGCGAGTGCCTTGGGGCCGTGGGTATCACGGATTGCCTTGAGACCCCCGGCGGCGCGATCCAACGCTTCCTCCCAGGTGGCCTCGCGGAAGTGAGTCCACGGATTTGCGGGGTCGACCTGGTCGTAGGCGTCCTTGGCGACATTGTCCAACCGAACCAGCGGCTTCGTCAGCCGGTGCGGATGGTGAATGTAGTCGAAGCCGAACCGACCCTTGACGCAGAGGCGGTTGTGATTCGCCGGGCCGTCGCGCCCCTCCGCGTACACGATCTTCTCGTCCTTGACCTTGTAGGAAACCTGGCAGCCGACACCGCAGTACGGGCACAGAGAATCGACCGAGCGATCCGGATAGACGACGCGCGTTTGATTCGCGTCGAGATAGGTTGAAGGCATGAGCGCGCCAGTTGGACAAGCTTGCACGCATTCGCCGCAGGCCACGCACGTCGACTGTCCCATGGGATCGTCGAAGTCGAATACGATCTTCGAACTGTGAGAGCGATACGCCATGCCGATGACGTCGTTCACCTGCACCTCACGGCACGCGCGCACGCATAGGCCGCATTGAATGCACGAGTCGAGATTCACCCGCATCGCCGGATGACTGATATCCGCTTCCCAGCGCTCGGCGGCCGGAAATCGACTCTCGCTCACCGCGACAAAATCGGCCTGACCCCAGAAGTGCGAGGTCGGATCATGGGAGGTGGCGCGCTCCGGCTGGTCGGCAACCAACAACTCCATGACCATCGCACGTGCCTTGGTGGCTCGCTCTGTCGCGGTCTTCACCTTCATGCCGACGCCGGGCACTCGCTTACAGGAAGCAGCCAACACCCGCTCGCCCTCGATCTCCACCATACACGCGCGGCAGTTGCCGTCCGGGCGATAGCCGGGGGCAGGCTTGTGACACAGATGAGGAATGTGAGTGCCGAGGCGCTGCGCCACGGCCCAGATCGTTTCATCCGGCATGGCTTCGACCCGGGCGCCGTCGAGCTCGAATACGATGCCGGGTTTGGCCAGATGAGCGGGGTTGATCGGGCCGCTGGGGACGACTCCGCTCTCGCCACCCGCCTTGGCTCCTTGAGAATACGTTCCGCCGGCGCCCGGCTTCGGGCTGTTGGTCGTCCCGCCCGCGTCCGCGGGAGTCGGCGTTCGTACAACTTGCGGTTCTTCGCGGCCCGAGCGGTCGATCGGATTGCTACTCATGATAACTCCTGCTGCGGCCTACTTCACAACCGCGAGCCGCGGGGGCGCGAACAGCTCGGGAAAGAATCGGATGACACTGGTCAGAGGGTTGGAGGCGGCCTGGCCGAGTCCGCAGATCGAGGCGTCGCTCATGCACTGGGAGAGCTCTCCCAGAAGATCCGTATCCCACACATCCTTCTCCATCAACATGCGTGCCTTCTGCGTACCCGATCGGCACGGCGTGCACTGACCGCAAGACTCATCCTCGAAGAAACGCATGAGGTTCAGTGCGGCACCTCGTACATCGTCGTGGTCCGACAGCACGATGACCGCGGCGGAACCGATGAAGCAGCCATACTTTTCGAGTGTGCCGAAATCCAGCGGGATGTCATTCATAGAGGCCGGCAGGATGCCGCCCGAGGCACCGCCCGGCAGGTAAGCGGCGAAGGTGTGGCCCTCGCTCATGCCGCCGCAAAACTCGTCGATCAACTCCTGGATGGTCACTCCGGCGGGTGCCAGCTTCATCCCCGGCTGCTTCACGCGACCGGACACGGAGTAAGAGCGCAGTCCAACGCGACCGTTACGGCCGTGGCTCTTCCACCAATCCGCGCCGCGCTCAATCAAGTCACGTATCCAGAACAATGTCTCGACGTTGTTGATGAGTGTTGGGCGACCGAAAATACCCACCTGAAACGGGAATGGCGGCTTGTGCCGTGGCAAACCTCGCTTCCCCTCGATCGATTCGATCAGCGAGGATTCCTCGCCGCAGATATAGGCGCCAGCCCCGCGCCGCAGATGGATCGTGGGACCCCCCGGGGGCAGCTTGGGGATTTCATTTGCCAGTATCTGGCGTGCGATCGGGTATTCGTCGCGGATGTAGACGTAGATATCCGACGCTTCGACCACGTAGGCCCCTATCAGGGTGCCTTCTAGAAATCGATGCGGGTCGGTGTTGAGGTAGTACTGATCCTTGAACGTTCCGGGCTCGCCCTCGTCACCGTTCACGGCCATCAATCGAGGCCCGGGCTCTCCGCGGACCGAACGCCATTTGCGCCCGGTCGGAAAGCCCGCACCGCCCAGTCCGCGCAAGGCCCCGTCATCCAGGACTTTCAATACCTCCTCCACCGTCAAGGTACCGGAGCGCAGGCGCTCGAGCGTTTGATACCCGCCGGCGGAGCGATAGGCCTCGTAGTCGACGTAATCGGGGATGTGCGGGTGGGTGTCCTCGTGGGCGACCGCCGATTTAACCGTGGCGACGGTCGCGGCCCCAACGAAGTGGTGCCCAATCTCCACAGCCGGCGCCTGGTCGCATAGCCCTACACAAGGCGCGCGCACGACGCGGACGCCCTGCCCCAGGCCCTGCTTCAGGTCGGTCAGCAAGCGCTCGGCACCGAACATCGCACAGGTCAAGCTATCGCAGACTCGCACCGTAAGAGGCGGAATGTCCGGATCGCCCTCCTTAACCACGTCAAAGTGGGCGTAAAAGGTGGCCGTCTCGAACACTTCAGCGAACGCCAGGCTCATCTCCTCGGCGAGCGCCGCCAGGTGCTCAGCGGAAATCTGGCCGAACTCATCCTGGACGAGATGCAGGTATTCGATCAGCAGGTGCCGCTCTCGCGGCCGCTCGCCAAGGAGCGCCCGAATGGCCTGCTGGGCCTGGGGCTCGACCTGCCGCCCTTTTGGGACCAGGCGCGCGCGCGCGCGGCCACGTCCAGGGTGCTCGAACTTCCTGACCTTCCCGAGATCTTCCGGCTTGTCTTGTTTACTCATGCGCCAAAACGTAGATAACGACGTATACGCCCTACTGTACCGGACCACTCCCGTCGGGCGCACGCAATAGGTCACGGCGGCCGAAACCCGGCGCCCAGCCCGGCAATGGGATGGTCCATCTATGGAACAGGAGTTACGCGCAAAGGGGGCATATTCGTCCAATACGGAGGTCTCGACGGCCACGCACCATGACGAAAGAAATTAAGTATGGGGTGCCCATGAGCAAGATTCGTCGCCGTGATCTGCTTGCAGGTGTGACGACAGCGGGTCTCGCGGCGACGTTGGGCACGACCACACCGGCACCCGCCGCGTCACGGGACCTGGCCGCCAGGCGCGACAAGCGCAGGCCGCAGTACCAGGCCGATTCCCCCGAGGTGCAAACGTTCTACCGCGTCAATCGCTACCCGGCGAAGTGATGGTCCCAAGATGCTCGTAAAGAGATCAGATCGCCCGCCCACCCATGGCGGCGGCGCCAGTCCCCAATTCGCTCCCGGACTCGCCGCCAGCCTCGATCGCAGAACCTTCCTGCGGCGCTCAGGGCTCGTTGCCGGCGGACTCGCGGGGCTCGGCATCCTGCCAACAGGAACGGTCCGCAGAGCGTCAGCCGGCCAGCCGGAGGCTCCGGGAGTTGCGGTCACCCTGCGCAAAAATGTCTGCACCCATTGTTCCGTGGGCTGTTCGGTCATCGCCAAGGTCGCCAATGGCGTCTGGATCGGACAGGAGCCGGATTTCTCCAGTCCGATCAATCGCGGCTCGCACTGTTGTAAGGGTGCGGCGGTTCGCGACGACGTCGTGGGCGATCGCAGGCTGCGATATCCCGTAAAACTCGTCGACGGCCAGTGGCAGCGTATCTCCTGGCGCCAGGCCATCGATGAGATCGGCGGCAAATTGCTGGACATCCGCGCCAGCTCGGGACCTGACTCGGTGTACTGGCTGGGATCGGCCAAATTCACCAACGAGGCGGCCTACCTGTTCCGCAAGCTCGCCGCTTTCTGGGGCACCAACAACGCGGATCACCAGGCGCGCATCTGTCATTCCACCACGGTCACAGGGGTTGCCAACACCTGGGGCTACGGGGCGATGACGAACAGCTACAACGACATCCGCAATGCCAAGACCATCATGGTTATGGGTGGCAATCCGGCCGAAGCGCACCCGGTGTCGTTGCAACACATTCTCGAAGGTAAGGAAATCAATCGGGCCAACATGATCGTCGTCGATCCGCGGATGACGCGAACCGCCGCGCACGCGACCGAATTCGTCCGCGTTCGCCCGGGCACGCACATCGCGACAATCTACGGAATGATCTGGCACATTCTGAAGAATGGCTGGGAGGACAAGGAGTTCATCCGCCAGCGAGTCTATGGCCTGGAGGATGTCCGGGGCGAAATCGAAAAATGGACGCCCGACGAAGTCGAGCGTGTCACGGGACTGCCGGAGGCGCAGGTGAAGCGCGTCGCGGAGACTTTCGCCAAGCAGCGGCCGGCTACCCTCATCTGGGCAATGGGTCAAACACAGTTCACGACGGGAACGGCAAATGTGCGTGCCAGCTGCCTGCTGTTGCTCGTAACCGGCAACATGGGAGTTCTTGGCGGCGGCGCAAACATCTTCCGCGGCCACACCAACGTTCAGGGCGCCACCGACATGGGCCTCGACGTCACCAGCCTGCCGCTCTACTACGGGCTGTCGGAGGAGGCCTGGCGTCATTGGTGCCGCGTCTGGGAAGTTGATTACGACTGGATGCGTACTCGTTTCGGCGAAAAGAGCCTCATGGAGGGTCCCGGCATCCCGAGCACCCGCTGGTTCGATGCAACGCTGCTGCCGAAGGCCGAGGTCAGCCAGCCGAATCCCGTTCAGGCCATGTTCGTCATGGGACACGGTGCCAACACCATCACCCGCATGCCGGAATCGGCGAAGGGCATCGAGAAGCTGGAACTGCTCGTCGTCTGCGATCCGTATCCGACCACCTGGTCCGTACTGTCGGGTCGCAAGAACGGCACGTATCTCCTCCCCGCCTGCACCAGCTTCGAGATGGACGGCTCACGAACCGCTTCCAACCGCTCGTTGCAGTGGGGCGAGCAGATCGTCCCTCCGGTGTTCGAGTCGAAGAACGACTACGATATAATTTACCTGTTCGCGCAGAAATTCGGTTTTGCGGAGCAACTGTTCAAGAACATCAAGGTCGAGAACGGCGCGGTCTCCGCGGAGGATCTGCTACGCGAGATCAATCGCGGCGGCTGGTCGACGGGCTACTGCGGTCAGTCGCCGGAGCGTCTCAAAGCGCACATGCGCAACCAGGCGAAGTTCGACGTGGTGACCCTGCGGGCGCCCAAGGACGATCCTGAAGTCGGTGGCGATTACTACGGTCTACCGTGGCCCTGTTGGGGAACACCCGAGCTGAGACACCCCGGCTCGCCAATCCTCTACAACACCAACGTGCCGGTAGCGGAAGGCGGCGGTACTTTCCGGGCGCGCTTCGGAGTCGAGCGGATCGTCAAACGCAAAGTGATGGAGAATGGCCAGGAGGTCGAGAAGGAGGTTCACGAAAACCTTTTGGCAGAAGGATCCTACTCGGTCGGATCCGAGATCAAGGACGGCTATCCGGAATTCACGCTCGCTGTGTTGAAGAAACTCGGCTGGGACAAGGACCTCACCGCCCAGGAGCTGGCGGTGATCCACCAGGTGAATGCCGCCAAGCCCGATGCCGTATCGTGGGCGACCGACCTCTCCGGCGGCATTCAGCGCGTGGCTATCAAACATGGCTGCAGCCCGTACGGAAACGCCAAGGCGCGCATGATTGCGTGGAACCTGCCGGACCCGGTCCCGGTGCATCGGGAGCCGATCTACACGCCACGGCCCGATCTCGTGGCAAAGTACCCAACGCTCCCGGATGCACGCCAGTTCCGGGTGCCCAATCTGGGATTCACAGTACAGAAGACGGCGGTCGACAAAGGCATCGTCAAGAGCTTCCCGTTGATACTGAGCTCCGGCCGACTCGTGGAGTACGAAGGCGGTGGCGAAGAGACCCGCTCAAATCGCTGGCTCGCCGAACTCAAGCAGGATATGTATGTCGAGATCAATCCGGCGGACGCCGCGGAGCGCGGCATCGTCAACAACGCGTGGGTGTGGGTAACGGGCGCGGAGTACAACTCGAAGGCGCGCATGCGCGCGCTCGTGACAGAGCGAGTTGGCAAAGGAGTGACCTGGATGCCCTTCCATTTTGCCGGGTGGTTCCAGGGTGTCGATCAGCGTAGCAAGTACCCCAAGGGGGCCGATCCCTACGTCTTGGGTGAGAGCGTCAATACACTGACGACCTACGGATTCGACCCTGCGACCGGTATGCAGGAGCCCAAAGCCACCCTGTGTCAGATCATTGCCGCTTGAGGAAACGCGAATGGCGCGGATGAAGTTTCTCTGTGACGCCGACCGCTGCATCGATTGCAACGCCTGCGTCACCGCGTGCAAGAACGAAAACGAAGTGCCCTGGGGCGTCAACCGCCGGCGTGTCGTGACCATCAACGATGGCAAGCCGGGAGAGCGCTCCGTATCCATGGCCTGCATGCATTGCAATGATGCGCCGTGCGCGGCCGTCTGCCCGGTCAGTTGCATATTTCCGACCGAAGAAGGCGTGGTGTTGCATTCGAAGGACCTGTGCATCGGCTGCGGCTACTGTTTCTACGCCTGCCCGTTCGGCGCACCTCAATATCCAAAGGTGGGCAATTTCGGCTCGCGCGGAAAAATGGATAAGTGCACGTTCTGCGCCGGTGGCGGCGGCCCGGAAGAAACCGGCAGCATCGAGGAATACCGTAAGTACGGAGCCAACCGACTCGCACAGGGGAAGCTGCCTCTGTGTGCTGAGATGTGCTCGACGAAGTCGCTGTTGGCCGGTGACGGCGAGATCATCGGGCAGATCTATAAGGACCGGGTGGCCAAGCGGGGCTACGGATCGGGAGCCTGGGGCTGGTCGACTGCTTATCACGAGACCGTGTAATGCGCGCACTCTTGCTCATTTCGGTGTTCCTCGTGGTGATCGCGGTGCCGGCCGGAGCGCAGCAGGCGGGCTCGGCAGCACCGGTCGTCGATCCAGACGCAAGCGCGGTACAGGAACAGGCGTTACTCAACGAGGCCGCGCGCATCCAGGGGCGCATCGATATTCCAGACACACGCGCGAGTGTGCTCATTCAGCCCGCCGGCCGGAAATGGGACTACTTTCACGAAGTCATCCTCCACTGGGGGGGAGCGATCGTCATCCTCGGCATGATCGCTTTGTTGGCACTGGGTTACCTGGTTGTAGGCCGGCTGCGGATTTCCGCGGGACGCGCCGGCAAGAAGATTGTCCGCTTCAGCGGTTTCGAGCGCTTCTCACATTGGCTGACCGCGGTATCCTTCGTGTTACTCGGCCTCACGGGGCTGAACATCACCTTCGGGAAGCTCCTGCTGTTGCCGGTGATCGGGCCGGAGTCGTTCAGCGCCTTCGCGCAAATTTCCAAGTACGTGCATAACTTCGTCAGCTTCGCGTTCGTCGTCGGCCTGGTGCTGATTGTCGGCCTCTTTTTCAGGGATAACATTCCCCGCAAAGTCGACGTTCAGTGGGTGAAACAGGGCGGCGGCTTCATCAAGTCGAAGCACGCGCATGCGGGACGTTTCAACGCGGGCGAAAAAGCTGTCTACTGGTTCGCGTTGGGAGCCGGTATCGCGGTAATCGTCTCCGGGTACTTCCTGTTATTTCCCTTCTATTGGACGAACATCGCCGGAATGCAGATCGCGCAGGTGGTCCATGCCGTGATTGCGGTGCTGTTCGTAGCGGTGATTCTCGCCCACATCTACATCGGAACGCTCGGAATGGAAGGCGCCTTCGAGGCCATGGGCACTGGCAAAGTGGATCTCAATTGGGCGAAGGAGCATCACGACCTCTGGCTCGAAGAGAAGCTCGCTGAATCGCATTCGGTGACGGAGGTGGATGGCACCCCGACAGCCCCCACGAGTTGACCCTTAAGTTAACTGTCTCGCAATCCCCTATTTCCCGCCTGTCTTATCCGCGTCCCGCTCTCGTAGATAGTCGTCAGTCGTACGGGCCGGCGCGCGCGGAGCCGCGTGGGGATCGAACTCCCTCTCCGTGACGTATGCCACACGACAGTCATCACACATCTTGATGAGCTCGAGTCGTTCCGGCGAATCCTTGAACATCCAGTGCTTACCGGCAAGCTTTGCGATGACCTTCTCGATCGTACTCCTGACGCCGAAGGGCTTATGGCAGCGAATGCAGCAGAACGGAGCTTCCTCTTTCAGCACCCGGACGCCGTTGGAAACCACACGGAAATCGAGCTGAGGTTTCAACGTAATGACTTTTTCAGGGCAGGTCGCCTTACACAAGCCGCATTGCACGCAAGCCTCCTCCGCGAAGCGCAACATCGGCCGCTCGGGATCGTCTCGCAACGCGCCGGTCGGGCAAGCGGAAACGCAAGACAGGCAGAGCGTGCAATTGGCAGTGTCGAGCTCAACTGATCCGAAAGGTGCTTGCGCCGGCAGTGTGATCAGATCCACCGGCTCAGGTGCTGCCAGATGCAGTTCCCGCAACGCGAAGCGGAGCACCGATCGTTTGTCACCCATCGGCCGGAAGCTCGAGGGACGCGGAGCAATCTCGAGCCTCGGGATTGCCTTTAGAGCCTCATTCAATCCGTCGGGGTCATCCGTCTCGATCGTAGCGATGCGCCCGGTACCGAATCCGAGTTTCTCCAGGATGGGCTCGGCCAATTCGATCGTACGCCTCAGCCCGACGACATCGTGCCGCGGCTTCGCCCGCAATAGGAGGCGTGCCGTAGAAGCTCCGTATGCAAAGAGTGCCGCGATGGCCTCCAGACCGATCTGCGTGACTTCGTTCACACAGACAGGCAACACGTGCGCGGGCAGGCCCTCGCCAAACTGAGCGAGCGCGTCGATCAAAGGCACGCCGTGCGGTTCATCATGGAGGAGTACGAGTGCGCGTTCACCGCCCGCTTCACGATAAGCGGTCAATAATGTTCGCAACTTGCGCAGCAACGCGTCAGATGGAGGGAGTGCGTATGCTGCCGCCCCCGTCGGACAGGCAGCCGCGCATTGGCCACAGCCCGCACAGATGTTGGGGTCGACCGCCACGTGATCGCCGGCAGGCGCAATCGCGCCCGCTGGACAAAGATCGAGACAGCGAGTGCAGCCGGTGATCTGCGAGCGGGAGTGCGCGCAAAGGTGGCCCTGGAACGTGATGTAACGCGGTTTGTCGAAGGTCCCAACGAGATCGCGCGCTTTCAGCACGACCGCCAACACCGCGGCCGGGTCGGCTGGATCGGCCCGCAAATACCCGGCGCGCAAATCGGTGCCACTGAAAAAGCGCGTGCCACCAGAGAGGTCGATGAAAATATCGCAACGTGACACCGCACCGTCGTGCGAAGGTCCGAAAAGCAGCGTGTCGCGCGACGACGGCATCGGCTGCGCGAAATCATCGACGGTGATCTCGAAAGCTCCCAAGTGGCCCTTGGCCGACCGGACGGCCCCTTTCGCGACCGGAAACTCGTCAGTTTGCGCGCGCGCGATGGCCGCCGGGGGCTTGATCAGTACGGTGATATCGAGCTGCGCGGCGAGCGACTGAGCCGCCTCGATGGCGCGCTCATCGCAACCGTAGACGAGGGTGACTCCTGAGCTTTCGAGCTGTACCCGTGGCGCTTCCGGCAGCGGCTCGGCGGCGGCGGCGGCGAGCGCCGCGATTTTGGGGCCGGCCGCAGCCGCGTCCGAGGACAAGTGAGGATCAGGCATGTTTTCTCGGTCTCATGGCTTGCGTTGAGAATAACAAGCTGCCCGAGACGCTGCTATGCTCGAGGCGGAATGTTCTTCAGGTTGCCTTTGTGAACGCGTATGAACCGGTGAGCACCTCCGCCGATTTCTGGCTGTCGTCCGGCCACCATCTGCTCGACCGCAATGACGCTGGCTGCGTCCTGGTCACGGACGAATTCCTGAAGGCGTACCTCGCGCGACCCGAGATGATTCCGCCGCAGGACGCTTGTATAGCAGAGCAAACGCTGTATGCGGCGCTACTGAGCAGTCCTCGCGAGCCCGTGACACCGGCACAGATCGCCGCCATCGAGGACGCGGACGCGCGCGAAAACTGGGGTTTCATGATCTCCTGGCGCGATCATGTCATTCAGCACCCCACGTTGGAGGCGGCGTACCTGGCGATCGTGCGCGAAGGCCAGGGGTTCCCGCCACTCTTCGTGAGTCAGATTGTACAAGTCATCCTGCGAAATATGCTGGATGATTGCCAGGATGCCTTCGTCCTGCGGGCAGCCGAGATGTTTTTCAGGGCGCAGAAGCTTGCGCTGCACGAAGGATCATTGCTAGCCGTGGACGAAGAGACTTACGCCGACGCGGGCTCGCGGCCCTCGCCGCTCGTCTCATTGTTGGGACTACAGGCTGCGCCCGACATTGACGTGTTGAGTGAAGTCAACGCGCACTCCTACTGGGAGCGCAGCGATTCGTTCGACTTCGCCTTCGATCTCACCGCAGGTCGGCGTGGTGTCGCTGCGCTGGGGGAGCTTGCCAAACTCTGGGTGCAACACCTGCTTTCGATCGATGTCGAGATCGAGGCTTTGACGGAGCTGCGCGACGCCACACTGAATTGGTACGTAGGCCTGGATTCCAACGCGACCCGGATTGGAGACGCGCTCTGGCGGGGAGAAACGCTCGACCCGACGGCACCGGAGTTTCTTGTCGGACTCTATCGCCTCACCTTCAGCGACGCCGCGCAAGTGGCAGATCCGGCCAAAGGGTCGCCGACCTATCTGTTCGTTGCGGCATCCGCCGACATGACGCTGCGGCTCAAGCCGCAGAACCTCGTCACCGGGCTGCCCATTTACCTTCTAAGGGAGGTTGTAAGTTGATTTCCACAGCGCTATTGCGCATACCCGTGGGTATCGTGGTCGAGCGGCACAAGGCGCAGAGTCCATGGCTCGATTTCGTGTGCCGCCCCGTTTCGGCGCTGGCAGGAATACCTGCGGCGGCCCCGTGGACGGTCATTTCCGCCACCGCGGACGCCACTACGTATTACGCCGGCGAAGGAGTCATCGAGCTTCACAGGTCCGAAACGGCGAGCTATCGGGAGAACCTCGTTTCGGGGGCACCGCTGTTGTGGGTAATCCTGCGACCCTCCACTAACGAGGTGGGATTTGAGCTTCTCATGGTTACGGCGGACCCGGCCGAGGGCGAGGCCCTCACGGGAGCGGGAAACGATCTGGTGGCCACAGTGCCGATGCCGGATTCCATCCAGGAGGCCATGAGCAGCTTTATCACGGAGCATCATGTCGAGCGCTCGTTTATCAAGCGTCAGCGCGATCGATCGGGCTCGCAGGCGCCGCGCCGGCAACCTGACGATACGGAGGGTGACCGATGAGCGAGTCTGAAGGCTTCCTGTCGCGTTGGTCGCGATTGAAGAGCGAGACGAGCCGGGCAACCGGAAATCCCGCCATCGAGCCTTTGGCGGACGAATCGAGCCCGAACCGCACGACCGACGGACCGAGCCGGGAGAGCGCGACGGCCACCCCGCCGCCTGCGGTCGATCTGGCGAGCCTGCCGCCGGTCGAATCCATCGGCCCCGGGACTGACATCCGCGCCTTCCTGCAAGCCGGAGTGCCGGCAGAGTTGGTACGTGCCGCACTTCGCAGTGCCTGGTTGACCGATCCGCGGATACGGGAATTCATTGAGATAGCGGACAACCAGTGGGACTTCAACGCGGAGGACGGCATTCCCGGATTTGGTGCTCTCGGGGTTGCTGATGCCTCCAGGAGTCTCGTGAGTCGGGCGCTGGAGAGCTCGGATGAAGTACTGTCTGTTGTACGGCAGGTGAGTAGTGGCGGTGTTGGCTTGCTCCCGCCAGCGCCGGTCCCCGTGCCGGAGCCTGAAGTACACGATGAAGTCTGGAGGGCCGGTGGCGTCATCGCTCCGCGCGTGGAAGCCGCTTTCGATACCATTCCAGGCTCCGGAGCCACTAGCGCGAAGGTGATCGATACATCCGCCCCGGATGTCGCGCCGGGGGCGACCAAGCGCTCTCATGGCGGCGCCCTACCTCGATGCTAGCCGCGCCCTTCGTGTAAGCCAATGCCGGAACCTGATGACGTCGATCTAGCCCGCGCACAGGAATATTCGCTGCTGTCTGCCTTATTGCTGAGTAGCCCGGACCGCCAACTGTTGGATCGCCTCGCTAACTTAGCTGGGGACAACAGCGAGCTCGGCAGGGCCCATGCCGCTTTGGCGGCGGTCGCATCCGGCGCCGATCGTGACAGCGTCGAGCGGGAGTTCTTCACGCTCTTCGTCGGTGTTGGGCGCGGCGAAATCATGCCGTACGCCTCCTATTACATGACGGGCTTTGTGCAGGGACGACCGCTCGCGGACCTACGCGCGACCCTGCGGCGTCTTGGAATCGAGCGGGCGGAAGGACAAGTCGAACCGGAAGATCACGCTGCAATTCTGATGGACGTCATGGCGAGTGTCATCGCAGGAACTATTCCAGCCCCGGTGGGCACCGACCGCGAAATCTTCGACACCCATCTCGCGCCGTGGATTGCCCGTTTCTTTGCAGATCTCGAGCGCAGCAAGGCCGCGAAGTTTTACGCCGGCGTCGGCACGGTTGGCCGGGTTTTCATGGAAATAGAAAAGCACGCCTTTCTGCTTTCAGAGGCGCACGGCTGATGTAGAAAACGCTTGGGCCGCCGATTTCTGTACGCCTTCGTCCAGTACCAGAGCGGCAATTCCGGCGATCAGAGCGACGGCGACGCATGCTGCGAGGAAACTACGCATGGACACTCCCGGCGAGTGACGAAACTCGCCAGACTCTACACCTCAAAGGGAGTCCTGTGCACTGCCATCCTCGCCCTTCCCCGACGTGCCGCCGCGGCGGACCGGTCGGTACGCGCGCAAGGTACGCGCGCCCCGACCCACCATTGACCTGCCTTGATTCCCGCCGATTCCCCCGGCGAACACGCTACAGCATCATCCATGACTGACGGTGTGCCGTAACAACGACCACCGGCATCGAACCATCGGACGCGTCATCTGCAACTGCGGCGCCAACCGCCCGCTCCGATTGCGTGTGTGATGCCGGACTGAAAAATGCCGTCCACTGGATTGAACTGATGACGATCGCGGCGACAAGACTAACAAGACGACTGACATTCATGGCGACTCTCCTGGGATAAAGCGGTGGTGAAACCTCGAGCGGCAATACTGAGCGCCTAAGGGACCGGCGTGCTCAGAAGACCTTAAGGGGCGTTAAGCTCCGCTGAAGGGACTGCGCGGCGCGCCTGGGGCCTCATCCGCCATGGATTGCCGGACCGCACGGCATCGCCCGAAGAATCCCGGTATTACGGGCGTATCATCAGCGGTCTACAGGACGATTCTCGAGATAACGACCCATGCCTACACGCGAGACCCCTCGGCGAAAGAAAGGAGCGACTCCGCCGCAATCGACAGGCACTCCCGCTCGGGTCTCTCAGCGCCCACCCGCACCCACAACACCTCGCGCGGCGTACCGCCGGGCACCGCTCGGGAGTTTGCGAGTTTTCGTTGCGGTAGCCGAACACAAGAGCTTCACGCGCGGCGCCGACGCGCTTGGCCTTACAACGAGCGCCGCCAGCATGCAAATACAAGCGCTGGAGGAGTACTTGCGCGTACCCGTCTTCCGCCGCAACGGCCGCCAGGTTGAGCTGACTCCGGTAGGAGCGCTGTTGCAGCCGAAGGTTGAGCAAGCGCTCGCCGACTTGGAGCGTGCAATCGACGAGGCGCGTGCCGACCGCGGCTCCGGGCCATTGCGAGTGACGATGCTCGCTTTCTTCCTTGCGCAATGGCTGTTGCCTCGACTGCCGAATTTCACGGCGCAACACCCAAACATCGACGTACAGATCCATACAGCCGTGAAGCTTGCCGACTTCGTGAAAACCGGCATGGACGCCGGAATCCGTTTTGGTCCCGGGACTTGGCCACGATTGCACGCGGAGAAACTGCTCGACGAGTGGCTGGTCCCGGTGTGCACGCCCGCACTGTTGCAGCGTCATGGGCCCATCGCCGAGGCGCGCGACCTGAAGCGCTACAAGCTGCTCCACAGCCCCTACGAGCCGTGGACAGCTTGGTTACTGGAAGGAGGGGCCGGCGACGTGTGGCCGAGTTCGGGCTCTGCATTCGACGACGCGATCGCCATCGTACGCGCGGCCGAAGCGGGTCAGGGACTCGCGCTCGCTCGTTGGTCTCTGGTCGGTGACGAAGTCACGAGGGGTCGACTCGTAGTAGCGGGTCGGGCAGTTCGCTCTCCGCACGCCTACCACTTCGTGTGTCCGCCGGCCCACCTTGCGCTCGAAAAAGTAGCGGTCTTTCGCGAATGGCTGACAACAGAGTCTGCCCGCTTCCCCGCGCCACCCATCATCGAGGATTGAAATGATAGACGGCATTTATCATGCCGATCCAAACAGCCAATTGGCTCCGGTGCGGCTGGGAAACTTACACTCTCCGCAACAAGAGGAGATTCCCATGTTCAATACCCGAAACGATCTGCCGCTGACGACCCGGACACGCTCCGTCGAGTTGCTGAACGCGCGGCTGGCCGATGCAATCGACCTCGGCACCCAGACCAAACACGCCCACTGGAATGTGAAGGGCCCGAACTTCATCGCCCTGCACGAGTTGTTCGATAAGATCGCCGAAAGCATCGAGGACCAGATCGACACGATCGCCGAGCGTGTGACGGCTCTCGGCGGTACGGCTCACGGCACTCTCACCGCGGTCGCGCGCGGCACCTCGTTGAAGCCCTATCCCGAGGACATTTACGACGGAGCGACCCACCTGGGAGCACTGGCCGCCGTGTTGGCTGATTTCGGTACGAAGGTCCGTGCAGCCATCGACGACTCTGCGACGTTTGGCGACGCGGGCACATCGGACCTCTTCACCGCAATATCGAGGGAGACCGACAAGAACCTCTGGTTCCTCGAGGCGCACATATACACCGCGCGTTCCAGCTAGCGAGCGTCCGCGCCGGTGGTCATGCCCGAGACGTCTTCACCATCATTCCAGCAATCTCCTTCAACAGCTTTGCTGCGACGAGTGCTGTCATGTTGGAGATGTCGCATCGGGGGTTGTATTCCACAATGTCAGCCGCCACGATGGGTTGATCGATGGTATGAATCAAATCAATCACCTGGCGCGTAGACAGGCCACCGCACTCGCGATGCCCGACACCAGGCGCAAACGCTGGATCCAGCGCGTCGATATCCATTGAGACGTATACGGGCGTCTGCAGATTTAAAGGTATGTTCTGGCCGCAACGAGCGGCCTCGATAGTCTCAACGCCGAAACGCTTGAACTGATCGCGATGATGGTCGTTGACAGTGCGCAGGCCTACCTGGATCAGGCGATCCGCGAGCCGTTCTTCCATGATCCTGGCAAACGGTGAAGTGTGGGAGCGCGGATTTCCCTGGTACGCATGATAGATGTCCGGGTGTGCATCGATGTGCAGGATAGTCAGCTTGCCGTGATGCCGACGTACCGCGCGCATGATCGGATGGGTGATGGCATGATCGCCACCCAGGCATATCAACGGATAGCCAGGCTCCATGGCGCGCGCGACACACTGCTCGATGAGGTCCCACGGATCGCTCGCGTCGTCGAACTGGACATCACCCTGATCCTCGAGCCTTCCAGTGGCACTCAAATCGACGCCGGTCTCGCTCCACGATGTATAGGCATCGGAGTAAAACTCGCGGCGGACCAGCGCAGGCGCTTCCGCCGAGCCCTTCACCAGGGAGGAGTTGTCGTCGTTGGGAATTCCTAACAGTAAAACTCTGCTCATGGTCAGTCGCCGGACAGTTGGACATCACTGCTGTATACCCTCATGATGTCTTTCAGGTCTACTTCGAGAATCTTACCGATACTGTAAGATAGACTTAATGTTCGATCTCACCCGCCTCCGCTTGCTACGAGAGTTGGCGCACCGTGGCACGATGACCGCCGTGGGCGCTGCGCTTGGATTGACTTCGTCGGCCGTGTCGCAGCAGTTAGCGACCTTGGAGCGCGAAGCGCGAGTTACTTTGTTCGACCGCGTCGGTCGTCGGGTACGGCTGACCTCCGAAGGCGAGCGGTTGGTCGCGCACGCTGAAGCCATTTTCCGCGCTGTCGAAATGGCCGAATTGGACCTGCACGCTGCCGGTGAGCGGCCGAGGGGCGTGATGCAGGTTGCCTGCTTCCCAAGTTTTGCGAAGTCACATCTGCTCCCTGCTGTAGTCCGGGCTCGCGCTCGCCTTCCAGACCTTCGGGTCATCATCCACGAGCTCGAAACGCCGGACGCGCTCGAAGCTGTGCGGGACGGGCGCTGCCACGTTGCGCTGACCTTCGCTTACAATTTGGTGCCGAGGCCCGACATCGCGGGTCTCGTGTCGCATCCACTGTTAGACGAGCCAGTTCTGTTGGCCTTGCCCGAGTCCTGGCGGCACGTGCGCGGCCGGGTCGGCCTAAAACGTCTCGCGCAGGAAGATTGGATTGTTGGCTCGCGGCAATCCGATGATCGGTTGCTCGCCGAGCGAGCCTGCGCTCTGGCGGGCTTCGCCCCCCGAATTACCCATTTTGTCGATGACTACGATCTCGTTCTGAGGATGGTGTCCGCGGGGCTCGGAGTGGGGTTTGTACCGGAATTGGGATTCGCGTTTCCGAGCGCCGCAGCTGTAATGGCCCGCTCGGCGGGAGGCGCACCCCTGCGTCGGCGCGTCGCTGCGTCAACGCGCAACGCACTCATGGCCACACCTATGGTGCAGGCCTTACTCTCGGAGCTGAGCACAACGAGCTGAACGCATTCGCGTCTATCACCCTGCTCGCTGCCATTCCCAAACCTCACCGTCTTCCGGATGATTGACGGTACCGATCAATACAAAACCCAGCTTCTTCAGTATCGCTGTCGATGCGCTCTCGCGCGGCAATGTTTGCGCCGTTGCAATGACCTCGGCGTCTGCTTCGCTGGCAATGCGGAGTAGCTCGCGTGCCATCTGCGTAGCAAAGCCGCGACCTTCATACTCTGGGAAGGCAAAGTAGGCTATCTCTACACGCTTGTTTAGAGGTGGCCCCTTGAAGCCACAGGAGCCCACACAAACATCGTTTTCCTGCGCAAGATACCCGATCCAGGGCGGCGCAAATCCAACGACGAGATAGAGCTCCCTGTAGGCCAGCCCCACTTGCGTTGCGAGGTCCGGCAAGCCAGGGATGGCTTGTACAGGCTCCCCAGTCGCTGCAATAGCAATCAGTTTCATCGGGCACAAATTGTATCCCTTGCCGGGGGCGACTTCGCGAAGCGATGCCATGCCAAATATCGCTTGCTAT
This sequence comes from Gammaproteobacteria bacterium, assembly GCA_028293725.1. The sequence goes on from JAQGOE010000236.1 coordinate 19,751, forward strand.
TTAATAGCACGCTATTTATTATCCCGACCTATGAAAGAGACGAAGACAACCAGCCCCCGAGCCGCCACAGACCTGGCGGGCCTCGACCAGCAGTTGTGTTTCTCGCTGTACTCGACAGGACTGGCGATGGATAAGGTGTACCGCAAGGTGCTACGGCCACTGAAGCTCACCTATCCGCAGTACCTGGTAATGCTAGTGCTCTGGGAGGGCGATGGCATAACGGTGACGGCGCTCGGTGACCGACTCTTCCTGGATTCGGCAACCCTCACCCCGTTGCTCAAGCGCATGGAATCGTCCGGCTTGGTTTCGCGTAAGCGCGCGGCGGAGGACGAGCGGCAGGTCGTCATATCGCTGACCGTGCGCGGGCGAGCGCTGCGGGAGAAGGCTCGCGACGTTCAGCAGGCGATCTTCAAGGCGGCACAATGCTCAGCGCAGGAATTTACCGAGATCAAGACGCTACTGGAATCCCTGCGGGCAAAGCTGAGGAGCGCACCCGCCGGTTGAAATGCCCAGCGTTTTTCTTAACCCATACATAGCACACGATTTAATCGCTCACTACCTAACTCAGCCGAGTTATCCAGGAGATCACCATGTCAATTGAGAAAGTTCTGTACACGGCCCACGCCAAGGCCACCGGCGGTCGCGATGGCCGCGCCGTATCCTCCGACAAAGTCCTCGACATCACTCTGGCCACACCACGCGAGCTCGGTGGTGCCGGCGGCGTGGGAACGAATCCAGAACAGTTGTTCGCGGCGGGCTATTCAGCCTGCTTCCTCGGTGCGCTGAAGTTCGTCGCCGGTCGCGACAAGATCGCCCTACCCGCCAATACGACGATTGAAGGAAGCGTCGGCATCGGCCCGATCCCCACCGGCTTTGGTATCGAGGTCGAGCTGAAGATCTCGATTCCGGGCATCCCGCACGAGCAGGCCGAGGCACTGGTGCAAAAGGCACACATCGTGTGCCCCTACTCCAATGCCACTCGCAACAACATCGATGTCACGCTGACCGTCATCTGATCAAAGCTCTCGGCTACGACATCACGACCCGACGTTCTTCGCGCATGGCTCACCGCAGGGGCCGCGCGAGGAACGCGGCTGTCGGTAAGTAACGACGACTGCGGCAAGAGATTGCCGCGCCTTCAGGAAACCTGTGCACCAGGTCACAAATACAAAAATCGCCCACAGGTTCTCAGGCGCATCTGCCGAAAACTATAAAGGTCCGGGTCTTTAGTCTGATGCGGGGGCGGCTGTCCAAATGATTACGTACTTGGTAGCGACGCTGCTGGTTGCAGTCAGCGGATTAGCCGTGATGCCGGTATGGCGCAGAGCCGGACGCGTGCACGTCGCTGTCGCAGGGCAAGCAGGCGCTACCGTGCTGAGGCGGTCAGCCGATATCGCGCTGGACTTGCCAGTCGATCTGCAGCACTTGCCCGCGCCTCCGGTCCTGGAGGCAGCCCCGATACAGATCCTCGACCGCACCGAGATCTTCAGGCAATTGAGCCAGCTCGCGTTAGGCGTTGCTGAGCTGGGGCATCCGCTGCCCGAGCACGATCGAATCGTGGCAGCCGCACTCACTGCGATTGGCGACGCCGCCACGCAACGGAAGTACGCCCCGCGACGCCCGAACCTGTTACCTCAATTGATGCGTGCGGTGGCCGACGAGGATGTCACGAGGCGGGAGTTAGTTGCCATCATTGCGCGCGATCCGTCGCTGGTTGGCAGCCTGTTGAAAATGGCGAACAGCGCCTACTATCGTGTTACGCCCCGACCGATTGAAAGCATCGACCGCGCCATCGTGATGCTCGGGAGCGACGGCCTGCGCTCGTTGATCGCAACCGCGCTGATACAGCCGATCTTCGAAGTCTCGATGGCCGGAGGATTCCCGCGCTTCCCGGAAGTTGTCTGGCAACACGCCCTGCTCTCAGCCCACGCGGCCATTCCCCATGCGGCCATTGTCGAACGAGTGGACCAGTTCGCGGCCGAGTTGCTTTGTCTGGTCTCCGGGCTGGCGGAAATCGTGTTATTCCGTGCGGCGATGGATCACTACACGACCTCATCGCGGAAAGGTCAACCCGCGCCCATTGTGATGGCCTCGCTTTTGGCCTCACAGTCCACGACGTTCGCCTGGCAAATTGGTGCCAGTTGGGAGCTCTCGGAACACATGCTGGTCGCACTCGAGGAGCAGATGGTGGCATCGGACCCGACCACGCCGCTCGGCCGCTCACTGCGCTTCGGCCGCTGCGCGGGTGCGCTGGCCGTGCTGCGTACCAACTCCGTCATCGATGACGCGACGGCCAGAATCTCGCTGCCAGAGGCCGGCTTGTCCCCCGCACACCTCAGATGCATGTGGCGGCGGCTGTTGGATAAGCCGGAGGACTCAAAGGCGACCGGGAGAATGGTCTCGCGGAGATAACCGCCGGAATTCCGTGTCCGGCGGCCTCGCTCAGACCCGGCGACGAAAAACAGCGTGGTACACCACCAACACAACCACAGCGCCCACGACCGCAACCAGCATGCTGTAAAGGTTCAGCCCGGTCACACCGGCCGCGCCGAAAGTCGTGAAGAGCCATCCGCCGACAAAGGCTCCGACAATCCCCAGAACGATGTCCAGCACGACGCCTTCACCGGACTTGTTGACCAGTTTGCTGCCAATGAATCCGGCAATGAGTCCGAGAACCAGCCACGCGAGAATCGACATGATGAGTCTCCAGTTAGAAGTGCAGATCGAAACGGTTTGTTTTCATTGACTTGGCGCCACCGCGCCTCCGCTTTGGCCAGCGTAGCCTTCGACTACGGCCACCACCGTGGCAATAACGGCCACGCCGACGCGTCGTTCCGTGACCTGAGTGAATTGGCGCCTTTTTTTAGCCAATGACAATCCGGAACCACCCCGTTTCCGCTCGAATCGCCGCCGATGGGACGCAATTAGAGCCGGTCTATCTCGGCGGGACCCTGGCCAGGGCCGGGTCGGCAGACTCGTAAGGGAATCGCTCACGCAGTCGCCGTGACCTTCCCGTCACTGTGTCTTCCCGTCAACGTTGCAGCCGCGCGCAAAACCGCCGCGTCACGCTCACTGCGGACCGAATCGAGCCGTCTCCTGGCTGCCGCAACGATCTCCGGCCGCGCTCGCTCCGGACGGCCGGAATCAAAAGGCGGCGCCGGGGCATACTCGATCGCCAGTTGTACGGTTTGTGCGAAGTCGACGCCGGCGATCTCCGCCATCACGCTGGCATCGACCTGTCTCTCGCGCTGATCGCTGAAGATCTCGGCGAGCAAGTGGCCCGCCGAACCGCGCAACAGTTAGTTGTCTACTACCGGCGTCCCGGCGGGCAATCGCAGTTTTCGGCGCTGCTGGAGATGGAACGCGCCGACGGCCGCTTTGCAACGCTGCTGGATTACATACGAGGCAACCTGGCGAAGCGACTGAGCGTGACCGATCTGGCCCGACACAGCTGCATGAGCCCGCGGCACTTCGCGCGCCTGTTCCTGGCTGAAGTGGGTGTCAGTCCGGCCAAGGCAGTAGAGCGATTGCGCGTCGAGACTGCACGCGCCGCGCTGGAGAGCGGCGCGCAATCCAACCAACTGATCGCGCGGTCCTGCGGATTCGGCAACGCGGAGCGAATGCGGCGTAGTTTTCTGCGCAGCGTTGGCAGCACGCCGTCAAAACTCAAACACGCCAAAGCTTCGATCCGGTGAGCCGCAACCCCGGCCCGGCAGGCCGTTGCACGTCCTGACGCTGTTGCGCCGCAGCACCAAGCATCCAACGGCGTCACAATTCACACTTTTCGAATACCCGCGTAGGAGCACTCAAGATGTTCCCGCGGCGCGCCGATATCAACTCCGAACCATCGCACGGAGGGCTCCACACCCAGCCACGGAAAGTACATTAGCCGCAAGATCTACTATGCCAAGCCGCATTCGACGCTGGACGAGCCTTCTGCTCCTTTCCTGGGCATTAGCCTCCTCCCCGGCACTCGGCGATACCCTGAGCCCGCAAGCGGGTAATACGGCCCCCAATGCCCTGCTGGCGGACTACCGCCGCCCGGCCAAACTCCCAGTGCCGCGAAACAACCCCATGACGCCCGATAAAGTGGCGCTGGGCCAAATGCTGTTCTTCGACCCGCGCCTGTCCGGTTCGGGCGCCATTTCCTGTGCGAGCTGCCACAACCCGGCCCTGGGTTGGGGCGATGCCATGCCCAAGGGCCTGGGTCACATGGGTGGCCGCCTGCGCCGTCATACACCCACCATCCTGAACGTGGCCTACGGCGAGCCGTACTTCTGGGACGGTCGGGCAGCAACCCTCGAAGAGCAAGCGAAGGGACCGCTGACCTCCGCCGCCGAAATGAACATGCCCGCCGAGATCGCGGTGACCCGGATACTGTCGATACCCGGTTATGTGGCGGCCTTCGCACATGTATTTCCGGGACAACCGGTGTCGGTGGACACCATCGCCGCTGCTGTCGCGGCGTACGAGCGTACCGTTGTGTCTACTGCAGCTCCGTTCGACAAGTGGGTGAGCGGCGACGAAGAAGCCATTTCAGCGTCCGCCAAGCGCGGCTTCGTACTCTTCAATGGCAAGGCGAACTGCGCCACATGTCATGTGGGCTGGCGTATGACCGACGATGGTTTCCACGACATCGGAATCGCAGATAACGACCGCGGTCGCGCGGACATCGCCCCGGGCATCGTACAACTCGAACACGCGTTCAAAACGCCCACCTTGCGCAACATCAATCAACGAGCACCCTACATGCACGATGGCTCGCTCGCGACGCTGTCGGCGGTCATCGATCACTACGACAATGGGTTCGTGAAGCGCTCGAGTCTGGATACACAGATGCATCCCCTCGGTCTGACGGCCGACGAGAAGGCGGATCTGCTGGCGCTCATGGATACACTGACCAGTACAGATTCGCCGACCATCCTGCCCGTTCTGCCGCAATGAGCCCCTACGAGTCGTTGGAGAGATAGACCGATGAAACGCGTTAGTTTTCTTTGCGTAGCCGGTGCGGTGCTGCTGGCTGCGACCGTCCGTGCCGCCGCGCCCGTCACAGTGAGCCAGAACAACCTGCAGTTCAGTGTCGAAGAGTTGAGCGTGACCAAGGGTCAGATGGTCGTGTTCGTCAACCAGGACAAGACGGCACACAACATCACCGTTACGGGTGAAGGACTGAACTTGAACGGTGGACTGCAGCAGCCGGGCGGGGAGTTTCGTGTACCCTTCGCAAAAACCGGCACCTACCAGGTGAGCTGCGGTATCCATCCCAAGATGAAGCTGAGTGTGACGGTCAAGTGAGGCACTGACCGGCGATTCCGCCATGAACTATCCCCGACCCCTGCGGGTGGTGCACTGGACTGTCGCGATTCTCGTGACGTGCCAGTTAGCCATCGCGGTCGTATTGACGCAGCTGCGCTCGCTGGCCTATGGGCAGCTGGTGTTGGGCCTGCATCGGCAACTCGGCCTGGTGATCCTGCTGCTGATACTGGCGCGATTCGTGATCGCGCGACGTCACAAGGTCCCCACCGGGTCCACCAACAGCCTGCCAACCTGGCAGGTACGAGCCGCCACTCTCGTGCACCGATTGTTTCTGGTGCTGCTCGTGGCGCAGCCCTTGATCGGCATATTTGTAGCCTGGGGACGCGGCGACACCGTCGGAATACTCGGCCTGTTGCAGATAGGAGCTCCGTGGGAGATCTCCGACACTGCGCGTGAGCGTCTGATGACAGCTCACACCGCCACGGCGATTCTGCTGTTCTCGCTTTGCATCGTGCACGTCGGTGCAGTGGTGTTCAATCGCGTCGTGCGGCGTGTGTCGGTCATTGAACGCATGCTGCCACCGCCTCCCAACGAAAAACTGGTGAACCGAGTGTCGGTAGCGGCACAACTGACGCTCGCCTTTGGCCTGGTGATCGGCATCGCCCTCGTCATGGGCATCAACGCCGTCGCAACATATCGAGAGTTCAGTCGGGCGACCGCCGCGTTTCAGGCGGGGGATGTCGCGGTCTCCGATCAGATGCGCGCAGCGCAAGTGGCGTGGAAAGATCTGTCCGCAGTAGCCGCCGCCAACCGCGGCTCCGCGGACGCCGCTCACATGCAAGAATTATCGGACAGTGCGAAATCGAGTTTGGAGGACGCCAGAACACACGCCCAGGGCGATGTACAGAGCGGCCTCTCACAGGTTATCGCAGCAATTCCGGGCGCGCTCGGAGCCGAGGGCCAGTCGCACGCGGAAGTGTTGCAGACCGTGGACGCAAAGTTGCAGGACCTGGTGGATACCCAATCCGCCGCGGCCTTTCAGCACCGCACGGACAATGACGAACAGGCATCCCGTGGACATGATTTGATTGTCGTCACCGTACTGCCGATGGTATTGACCGGTCTGGTCGTGGGGCTGCTACTGGCACACAGTATTACAGGCTCACTCAACCGCATGAGCGCGCTGATACGCAGCATCGAGTCGGATCAGCGTGAGACGGCCGTGCAAGTCGTAGGTGCCGGCGAGTTCGCGGGTCTAACCCGAGACATTGTCAGCATGCGCGTGGCCGTCGAGGAGCGCGGCAACCTGGCGGCGGCTCAGCGCGCGCAATTCGAGTCGGAACGCGTACGCCTCGCGGAAGAACAGCAGCAACGTGACGTAGCAGCAGAACGCCGGCAGCACATTGAACAGGAAGCGCAGCGTAAGCTGCTGGCCCAGGATTTCGAACGACAGATTTCAGGCATTGTGGGCACCGTCGCTCAGACAGCCGAAACACTCACCGCTACGGCGAGTTCCATGGCCACGAGTGCGTCGACCTCCACCCAGCGCAGCCGCGATGCCAGCGAGGCCGCCCAGCACACCAGCGGAGCCGCTTCCCTGATCGCGACCGGCGCGGCGGAACTTTCACAAACGGCACAGGCGGTGCGAGAGAACGCCGAGCAGTCGCAGGCACGCGCCATTCTGGCAGTGAAGGAGACAGCGACTGCCAACGAGCAGATTGATCATCTCGTCGCCGCAGCTCGCCAGATTAGTAGCATCACGGACATGATCGCTGGCGTGGCTCGCCAGACGAACCTGCTCGCAATCAACGCGAGAATCGAGGCGGCTCGGGCCGGAGAGGCCGGACGCGGGTTCTCGATTGTAGCTAACGAGGTCAAGGATCTCGCCGCTCAGACCCGTAACGCCACTCATGGCATCGAAGCTCAGATTCAGCAGGTCACCACTGCCGCCGCACGCTCAGCGGATTCGCTGCACCGCCTGAGGGAGGTCATAGCGGGCCTGCAGGACTCCGCTGGCGCCATCTTCAAAGCGACTGACGAGCAGTCCGCGTCGACGCGCAGCATCGCAGAGCGCGTCTCCGAGATCAGTTCCTCCACCCGCTCCGTTGCCCAGAACATTCACGATGCCGAGAACACTGCCGGCACTACAGAGCAACTTTCGACAGACGTAGTGAAAGCAGCGGAAGTCATGGATGAGCAGGCCGCCCGGCTCAGTGAGCAGGTGGCCCAGTTCATCCTGCAACTTCGCAGCGACAATACAGCGGTGACGCCTGCCCCGTCGGCGACACGAGAATACGCGGCGGACGATCTATCGCTGCGGCGCGTCACTGCCGCCTGACGTAGCGTCCCTACACCCTGAGTTAGTTTCGTCGCATCCTGACGTCGTGTCGCCACGCCCTGACGTCGGCCCTTCGAGACACTTTGCAAACGCCTCGGACTGCGGTTTTAATCAGTCCCGAGGGCAAACCCGTCGCAAGTCGGGGACGCAAAGCCTCCGGTCTCCAAGCGCTTCCAGCAGCGCGAGATAGCGGGGTTGCCGGCAAGACTCCATGGACTGACAGACCTGCCGTCATCGATCGATCAACGACTCTCGAGTCGCCTGCTCGCGTCGCGCTGCTCACGCCCTTGGCATCCAACATCTATTGGCCGGGGAGACGCTGTGCAGACTTTCAATTTCATTGCCGATCGTCGACGATTTCTTGCCGCCGTCCTGGGCTTGATAGGTACCGTTGCCGCTCTCGAGGCAAATGCGTCCGGCTGGCAATACCGGCATCGACTGGCGATTTCCGGCACACCCGCCACCAGTGACGTCGCCCAGGCTGCCTACAGCTTCAAGCCAACGACTTCGTCACCGCGCCACGCGACCCTGGTGTTCTCGATTTCAGGCAAACCGGCGTGGGCAAACTTCAACACCCAAACCGGACAGCTGGCGGGCACACCGACGACGACGAACGTCGGCAAGTATTCCAACATCGTGATCACGGTATCGGATGGACCGTCGACGGCCTCCCTGTCGCCCTTCTCGATCTCGGTCACGAGCCCCGCTCCAACTAACACTCCACCAACGATTTCCGGTCAACCACCGACGTCGGTCAACGTGGGTACGACCTACACGTTCACACCGACCGCATCCGATCCAGCTAAACGTGCTCTGACGTTCAGCATCAAGAACGCGCCGGGCTGGGCAACGTTCAACGCATCGACCGGGCAGGTCTCCGGCACGCCTGGCGCAACTTATGCCGGCACCTACTCGAATATCGTGATCTCCGTCAGCGACGGAACGGCCAGCGCGTCACTGACCGCTTTCTCCATCGCGGTCAACCAGATATCGAATGGCTCCGCGACCGTAAACTGGACACCTCCCACGAGCAACTCCGACGGCTCGACGCTGACGAACCTGGCCGGTTACCGGATCCACTACGGTACCGCCAGCAATAGCCTCACCCAAAGCGTGCAAGTCGCCAATGTCGGCCTGACGAGCTACACACTTACCAACCTCACCGGGGGCGCCTGGTACTTCGGGGTATCTGCCTATACCAGCAGCGGCCAGGAGAGTGCACTGTCCAGCCTAGTCAGCAAGCAGATACAGTAGTCCGGAGCTCATGCCGTCGCATAACACGCTCCCCATCCGTGTCTCACGCGGACGGGTCGGTCCGGCTCGACGGGGATCATGTCATGCCACAGCTCGTTCCCGCGCACGGAGGCTCGCTTCCTAAGCCCGACAAAGAGAATGTTACGCGCCGAGTTTTGATCGCGGTCCGCGCCCGAGACCCGTGGCATGTCCTTACGAGCGGCCAGCGCGGCGGAAACGGCCTAGTCGGAGTCCCCCGCGCTACGCGGAGGGAAACGCAATTCGAATTTCGTCACTCCTCCAGGCTCACTGGAGGCCAGCGCGGTACCCCCGTGAATCTCAACGATGGTCTTCACGATCGCCAACCCCAACCCGGTGGAACCGCCGGAATTGCTGCGTGCCCTGTCACCCCGATAGAATCTATCAAACACTTTCGCCAGGTCCTGGGGTGCAATGCCCTCCCCCGGGTTCGCCACGCTGATCGACACCCCGTGATCATCGGACTCGACAGCAGTCATGGAGACAGCCTGCCCCCGGGGCGTATAGCGCAAAGCGTTGGCGAGCAGATTGCTCACAGCCCGGCGAAACAATTCGCTGTCCGCATAAAGCCGCGCCTGCCCCGCTACGCGCACTTCGACTCCGGCTTCCGCGGAGATACCCTCGAAATATTCGGCAATCCGTATGAGCTCCTGACGGGCGTCGAACACCGCGCGGTGTAAGGCGAACTGCGGGCTTTCGGCACGCGCGAGAAACAGCACATTCTCAATCATGCGGCTGACGCGGTCGCATTCTTCGATATTCGACACTAGCAATGCCTGATAGTCAGCCGTCGATCGACTGCGCGTCAGGGCCACCTCGGAAGCGCCCCGCATATTTCCAATCGGCGTGCGCAGGTCGTGTGCGAGATCCGCCGTAAATTGCCAGAGTCGATCGAAGCCCTGTTTCAGTCGCTGGAGCATCGCATTCAACGACTGCGCAAGATCGTGCAGCTCAGGCGGGGCGCCGCTGACATCGATGTGCGAATCAAGATGCTCGGTGGTAATAGCGCGCGCGCTACTGATAATCACGCGCAGAGGCGCCAGCGCCCGTCGGACGAGAAAGTAGCAGAGCGCCACCGCAATCAACCCCGCCGAGCCCGCAGTAACCCAGATGACGCGCCGATAGTAGTCGAGCAACTGTGCACGATCACCCATCGAGCGCGCTACGCTGATTTTCACGCTGGAACCGTCGTGCAGTGTCGCCATGCTCGCGACTCCCCGCACCGGGATCGCGCCGGTAGCCGTCCAGCGTTGGATCTGCCAGGTGCCGACGCGCTCCGTCTCCGGCGTCGCCGATAACGCAATCATCCGAATATGCGGAGGGTCGTAGTCGATCAGCGCCGTGCCAAGAGCTGTGCTGGCAGCCGCGCTACCCGCTTCGATCCGCATGGCCAACGCCGGATCGCCGAGCACGAGGGCCACCAGGCGCTCCTGATGAATCCGGACATCCTCGGCCGTATCGAGCTCGGCGGCCAGGCGGCGCAGGTGTCGCGTAGCCAACACGATGCCCAGATCATCCTGCTGGTACACCTGGCGCGATAGCGCACTGAACAGAGTCACGCCTACGATCGAGAGACTCAGAATTGCGATCAGCGAAAAAGTCAGCGCGAGACGAGCACTCAGGGACAAACGCATCACTCTGGCTCGTTGACATCAATGACGTACCCCATGCCACGCACAGTATGAATGAGCTTCGGTGAATCCGCGTCGTCGATCTTGACGCGTAGCCGGCGTATAGCGACCTCAACAACGTTGGTATCACTGTCGAAATTCATATCCCAGACAGAGGAGGCGATCTGCGTGCGGGTCAGTACCTCTCCCTGTCGCGTGGCCAGCAGGTGAAGTAACGCGAACTCACGCGGTGTGAGATCGATTCGCCGACCTGCTCGCTTGACCCGCCGGCGGATCACATCGATTTCCAGATCACCGATCTTCAGATGTTCGACTTCCCGGGCCGGCCCCCGGCGCAGCAACGTGCGAACCCGCGCCAGGAGTTCCACAAAAGCAAATGGCTTGATCAGGTAATCGTCAGCGCCGAGCTCGAGCCCTTTGACGCGATCGTCCACGTCATCGCGCGCCGTGAGGAATAGCACGGGCGTCGCGCATTTGGCGCGCAACTGTTTGATCACGCCCCACCCATCGAGGCCGGGCAGCATGACGTCCAGAACTATGAGCTCATAACCACCCTCGAGCGCGAGATGCAGCCCGTCGACGCCGTTGTTCGCCACGTCGACCGCAAAGCCGGATTCCTCGAACCCCTTCTTCAGGTACTCGCCCGTCTTGCGCTCATCCTCGACCACCAGCAATCGCATGTGACCTCCTGATGGACAAAAGCATACCCCCTCGGCAGGGGCCGCGCGATTACAGAATTGTCAGCTCCCGGTCAGGCCCCGGCAAGCGGGGGGTCTCTAGAGTGTCCCCATAGCCTCTTCACAACCCCGCCGCGAGAGGGCCTGCACATGTGGATCGTAGAAGTTGCCTTACGCCGCCCGTACACGTTCATCGTGGTGGCCCTCCTGGTGCTCATCATCGGCCCGCTGATGATCCTGCGTACCCCGACGGATATCTTCCCCAACATCGACATTCCCGTGTTGAGCGTCGTCTGGTCGTTCAACGGCTTCTCTGCGGACGACATGACTCGCCGGATTACGTCGCCCTACGAGCGAGCGCTGACCTCGGACGTCGACAACATCGAGCACGTCGAGTCGCAAACGATGAACGGTGTAGCCGTAGTCAAGGTGTTCTTCCATCCCGGGGCGGACATCAATCGTGCGATGGCCGAAGCCTCTTCGAGCTCGCAATCGATTCTGCGGGTGCTGCCGCCCGGAACATTGCCACCGGTCATCCTCGCCTATAACGCCTCGACTGTGCCGATCCTGCAACTCGCACTGTCGAGCAAGACACTGTCCGAACAGCAACTCTACGACCTGGGTAACAATTTCATCCGCACCCAATTGGCAACCGTGCAAGGCGCGGCCGTGCCGCTGCCGTTTGGCGGAAAAATCCCCCAGATCATGGTCGATATCGACAGCAACGCACTCCAGTCGAAAGGGCTTTCGCCCCTGGACGTGGTCAATGCGGTCAATGCACAAAACCTGATTTTGCCCGGTGGTACCGCGAAAATCGGCACGTTCGAATACAACGTCAATCTCAACGGCAGCACCGAGACCGTCGAGGAGCTCAACAATCTGCCGATCAAGGCCACGCCAGGCGGCGTGATCTACATCCGGGATGTCGCCCACGTCCGCAACGGCTATGCGCCACAAACCAACGTCGTTCACACGGACGGAAATCGCTCGGCGCTGCTGCAAGTTGAAAAGAGCGGCTCCGCCTCGACACTGGCCATCATCAGTCACGTCAAGGCGATGCTGCCGCAGATTGCCGCGGGTCTCCCGAAAGCGCTGACTATCAAGCCCGTTTCGGACCAATCGGTCTTCGTGAGCGCGGCCGTCGACGGCGTCATCCGTGAGGCGCTCATTGCCGCCGGGTTGACCGCGGCGATGATCCTGCTCTTTTTGGGTAGCTGGCGCGCCACCTTAATCGTAGCGGTCTCCATTCCGCTCGCCATCATGACCTCCCTGATCGTGCTCTCCGCTCTGGGCGAAACCATCAATATCATGACCCTGGGGGGCCTCGCCCTTGCCGTCGGCATCCTGGTGGACGATGCGACCGTTGCCATCGAAAACATCAGTCACCACCTCGAGCTCGGCCAGAACAAGCGTGACGCCATTCTGAAGGCATCCGCGGAGATTGCGCTGCCGACGCTGGTCTCGACCCTTTCGATCTGCATCGTCTTCGTTCCCATGTTCCTGCTGACCGGCGTCGCGCGCTACCTGTTCGTGCCGCTCGCCGAGGCGGTAGTGTTTGCAATGCTCGCCTCTTACTTTTTCTCACGCACCTTGATCCCGACACTGGCGATGTACCTGCTGCGCGAAGCTACGCCGGCCGAAGGCCCGGCTGACACGCGGCGGCCCGGTTTTTTCGCTCGATTTCAGAACCGCTTCGATGCCCTGCGCACCCGCTACCAGCGGTTGCTGGAGGACTGCCTCGGGCGCTCGCGCTCGTTCATGACGATTTTCCTGCTCTTTTGCGGCTTATCCCTCGGGCTCATCCCATTCCTGGGACGTGACTTCTTCCCGACCGTGGACACGGGCGAGATTCGCCTGCACCTGCGGGCGCAAACGGGGACGCGCATCGAGCAGACGGCGCGCCTGACGGAGGAGGTTGAACAGCGGATCCGCTCAATCATTCCGCGCGATCAACTTTCAACTATTCTCGACAACATCGGCCTGCCGGTGAGCGGCATCAATCTGACCTACGACTCCTCCTCGCCGATCGGTACGGCGGACGCCGACGTTCTCGTTACTCTTACCCCGAAACACGCGCCCACGGCTCGGTACGTGCAAGAGCTGCGCAGTCAGCTCAATGCCGACTTTCCCGGCGTGACCTTCGCGTTCCTGCCCGCGGACATCATCAGCCAGATCGTCAATCTTGGCCTGCCCTCGCCCATCGATATCCAGATCGTCGGCAACAACGTGGCCGCAAACCGGTCACTCGCGCAGCAGCTTTTGCAGAATCTGCACAGTGTTCAGGGGCTCGTCGATGCCCGCATTCAGCAACCCAACGACGCGCCCTCCATCAACATAGACGTGGACCGCACGAGGGCCATCCAGGCCGGCTTTCAGCAGCACGATATAGCGCAGAACCTGCTCATTGCCCTGTCAGGAAGCTCGCAGACGTCGCCGAACTTCTGGCTGAATCCCAAGAACGGCGTCGCCTACCCGTTGGCAACCGAATCGCCTCAGTACCGGATCGATTCACTGCAGGCTCTGCAGAACATCCCGCTCGCTGGTGGCAGCGCCACATCCGGCACGACGCAGGGGCAGATACTCGGCTCGCTGAGCTCGATGTCTCGCACGGCACAGGACGCCGTCGTATCCCACTACAACGTGCAGCCGGTAATCGACATCTACGGCACCGCGCAAGGCCGCGATCTCGGTAGCGTCGCCAGCGACATCACTCGCATCGTCAACGACGCCAAGAAAGACCTCGCTCCGGGCTCCAGCATGGTGATACGCGGCCAGGTCGCCACCATGCAATCCTCTTTCAGCGGGCTATTGAGCGGCCTCGTGTTCGCGGTCGTGCTGGTGTACCTCCTGATGGTCGTCAATTTCCAGTCCTGGATCGATCCGCTCATCATCATCGTCGGGCTGCCTGGCGCAATGGCGGGCGTTGTCTGGATGCTGTTCGTTACCGGCACGACGGTCAGCGTGCCGGCGTTGACCGGCGCAATCATGTGTATCGGCATCGCCACCGCCAATAGCATTCTCGTGGTGAGTTTCGCGCGCGAAAAGCTGGCTGAAGGCAGCCCGCCGCTGCAGGCAGCGCTCGAGGCGGGTGTCGGCCGTTTCCGCCCAGTGCTGATGACCGCACTTGCGATGTTGATCGGTATGTTACCGATGGCAAGCGGCATGGGCGATGGTGGCGAGCAAAACGCGCCCCTCGGTCGCGCTGTGATCGGCGGCTTGATGATCGGCACGGTGGCTACGTTGATATTCGTGCCGGTTGTGTTTGGCAGCGTCCACACTTGGCTGAAGAAGCGCCGCGGCTCCGCCACATCCCCAATCGCGCAGACCACTTAGGAGTACCCACCCCATGACTACATCTCAAACTCCCCTCTCTTCCGCGGCACCGAGTGCGCTGAAGACCTGGTCCCGGCGCCTCATGCCTGCAGCCGTACTGCTCGCCGCCCTGGCCATCGGCACTCTGCCACGCGTCAGGGCTCGCGCGGCGGTGAGTGCACAGACCGAGTCGCTCGCGAGGCCGACCGTTTCCGTAGTGAATCCGCAGGTTCTTCCCATTGCCCAACCCATAGACCTGCCCGCGGACGTACAGGCGTATCAGGATGTGGCGATCTACGCGCGCGCTAGTGGCTACATAGCCAAGTGGCTCACCGACATCGGGACGCAGGTCACCGCAGGCCAGTTACTCGCGGTGATCGAAGCCCCCGAAGTGGATGCGCAGTTGGCGCAGGCTAAGGCCGACGCGGCTACGGCGCTAGCGAATTACGAGATCGCCAAGACCACGGCAGGCCGCTGGGAGGAGTTGGTCAAGACTAATGCCGTGTCGCGCCAGGAGGCCGAGCAGAATACGTCAACGATGAAAGCGCGCGAAGCGGCTCTCGTAGCGGCTCGCGCCAACGCCGATCGCTTGAGCCAGCTCCAGTCCTTCGAGAGAGTTTACGCCCCGTTCTCCGGGGTAGTGACAGATCGTGGCATCGACGTTGGTACGCTGATCGATTCTGGCGCCACAGGCGGAACGAGGCAACAACTGTTCCATCTCGTGGAGACCGACAGGCTGCGCGTGTATGTCAACGTACCGCAGGACGATGTGCGGAACGCCGGCGTTGGGACGACGGCATCTTTATCCCTCCCGCAGTGGCCTGGACGGTCGTTCAACGGCACCGTCGTGCGCACCACGGGGGCGATCAATGCGACCAGCCGCACCCTCCGAGTGGAGGTTGACTTTGATAATCCCGACGGCGCGATCCTACCCGGCGCGTATGCGACCGTTCGACTGAACGCGCAGAATGCCCAGCCACCACTGTCGATTCCCGTCAGCGCGCTGCTGTTCCGCCCGGAAGGCGTCCAAGTCGCATCGATAAACGCCGCCAATCGGGTAGCCATGCAAAGCGTAACGCTGGGACGTGACTTCGGCGCACGCATTGAAGTCACCGCGGGACTCGACGCCAAAGCGCGCGTGGTCGCCAACCCGAGCGACGCGATTGCCTCGGGCGAGCGGGTCAATGTGGCGGCGGGCCCGCAGACCGTCGCGCCCTGACCCAACCTCACTGACCCAACCTCACCTGACGCAACCCACACAACCTGGCGCAACACCCCATCTCTGCTGGAGACCGACCATGCGCATCTTTTCTGGTTTGATCATTCTTACTGTCGCCCTTGCGGGGTGTGTCACAGGGCCGCGGTACGTGAAACCGACGGTTAGTGTGCCTGGCGCCTACAAGGACGGCCCTTCGGTGCCTGGCGCCACGGTGCCGCGGCAGGGCTGGACCTCCGCGACACCGGGCGACACGCAGGATCGGGGCGCCTGGTGGAAAGTTTTCGAGAACCCCCAGTTGAATGAGCTGGAATCGCGAGTCTCCGTGTCGAACCAGAGCATTCAGAAGGCGGTGGCAACGCTTCAGCAAGCGCGGGCGACCGCGGGCATCGCGCGCTCGAGCTACTTTCCCACAGTCACGGTCGGTGCTGCCCAGCAGCGCTTTCATACCTCGCAAAATGTCATCGGGCGTCAACAGCTGGCCGGCAAAACAGTGTCCGACTACGGCATCGGCCTCAACGCATCCTGGGAACCGGACCTGTTCGACAAAGTCGGCCATGCCGTCGACGCGGCAACCGCACGCGCCCAGGCGAGCGAGGGCGATCTGGCATCCGTAGAGCTGAGCATGCACGCGGAACTCGCCGTGGACTATTTCGATCTTCACGAAAGTGACGCCGAGGTGGCCCTCCTGAAGAAAACAGTCGCGGCCTACCAGGACGCGCTGAATCTCGTGAAACAGCGGTTCGACGTGGGTATCGCTTCCGATTTCGATCTCGCGCAAGCACAGACACAACTGCAGACTACGCAGTCGCAGCTCATCGATCTGAACGTGAGACACGCGCAACTCGAGCACGCCGTCGCCACCCTGATTGGCGAGCCGGCCTCCAGCTTTTCTCTGACAACCGACGGCAGCCAACTTGCGCCGCCCGTGATCCCGACAGGGGTTCCCTCACAACTCCTCGAGCGTCGTCCGGATGTGGCAGCGGCAGAGCGCCGGGTTGCTGCCGCGAATGCAGATGTTGGAGGAGCCACAGCAGCCTTCTTTCCCGACCTCATGCTGGCCGCCTCGGGCGGCGCGGAATCCTCGAAACTGGGGAATTGGTTGAGTCTGCCCAGCCGCTTCTGGGCCATCGGCCCCGCCCTCGTCGGCACTATCTTCGACGGCGGACGGCGCAAGCAGGGACTGGCAAGCGCGAACGCAGCGTTCGACTCGACGGTCGCCGACTATCGCCAGGTCGTGCTGACGTCCTTTCAGGAGGTCGAAGACAACCTCGCCGCCACTCAAACGCTCACCGCGGAAGCCAGCGCGCAGGACCTGGCCGTACAGTCATCACAACACGCGCTCGACGTAGCGCTGAGTCGCTACAAGGCCGGCGCCGTAAGTTACCTCGATGTGGTCACCGCGCAGAGCACTGCGCTGGCCAACGAACGGGTAGCGACCGAAATAGCACAGCGCCGCTCGGATGCCAGCGTACTGTTGATCAAGGCGCTCGGTGGACTGTGGACTACAGGGTGATACTATCCCCTCTCAAACGAGGGGGACGAAATCGTGCAATCTTGGGTAAAGACCTTTTCCATCGCGCTCATGGCCATCTCCATCGGCCTGGCCTCGGGCCGTGTACTGGCTGACACGGTGCTGATCACTGGTGCGAATCAAGGCATCGGCCTAGAGTTCGCAAAGCAGTACGCCGCCCGCGGCTGGACGGTAATCGCCACCCATCGTCGTCCCACCACACCCGAAGAGCTGGCGACGTTGGCGGCGAAATACCCGAAAGTCAGGGTCGAGCGCATGGACGTGACGGACCCCGCGCAGATCGAAGCGCTCGGCGCGAAACTCAAGGGAATGCCCATCGACATCCTGCTCAGCAACGCCGGACTCGTCAGGACAGACCCAGTCGAAAAAGTCGGCGGCAACACCAACCAGATGTTCGGCACCCTCGACTACAAGCTACTCGATGACTTCATCCATACGAATGTCGCCGGCCCGCTGAAGATCAGCGAAACCTTCATCGAGAACGTCAAAGCGAGCAAGCAGAAAAAAATCGTCGCCATCAGCTCGGCCGCGGCCTCTGTTTCCGTACCCCCCTTCATGCCCAACGGCTCGCCGGTGCCCGACCACTACTGGTACCGCATCAGCAAAGCGGCTTTAAACAGTGCGATGCGCCTGCTGAGCGCGCAATTCAAAAATGACGGCGTGACGGTGGTGATGTTTCATCCCGGCGGCGTACAGGTGGAAAGCTTCGGCAACGTCAAATTGCCGGGCTTCGTGCCCCCGGAAGAAGCGATCGGCAAAATGATCAAGACCATCGACGGGCTGACCGTCAAGGATAGCGGGCGCTTTCTCGATAACGACGGAAAGGATCATCCGTGGTAGGAACCGCTCGTGTCGGCGCGCCGGTAGCAGCCTGATCCGGAAGGTCGCGCGACTTCGAAAAGCCCCGGTCAACACAAAGGCCGTCTCAACGTTAGAATCAGCATTCGGCCCAGTGGGACAGGGAAACAAAACCATGCTGAAGTCTGCGTTGCCATTGCGGAGCCGATGGGCCTGTAGCACTGCGTTGGTGTTTGTACTTGTGACGCTGGCCGGGTGCTCCTCCCTCGCCGTCTGGCTGGGCCTGCGAGTGCGCTTGGACAAATTGCCGGTGACGTCTGTATCGGCATCAATGGTCAGCAAGCGGGGTGGTCCCGCGGTCAGCGCCCTGGGTCCCGGGCAATCCGCGCGACTCGTGCTCATTGCTACAACTCAGGACGGCAAACAGTTTGCAACAGTAGGCGCTGGTAATGGCAAGGTTGCTTTTGACAACTACACAATAGAATCGACCATCGTCGCGTTAAGTAAACGTGGCGCGGTTTCGTTGTCGTCGGACCCAAGGATAAGCGAAGGCAAGGTCGCGCATCTTCACATAATCACGACTGCCCATCCCGAGGTCGTCACGGACCTCGATATCCCCGTACGGTATGACATCCCGTTCGTCGCCAATTTTTCCGGCGCCGACGGTTGGAACGGCAGCGACGGAATTGCCGGGCTCGACGGCAGCTCGGGCAGCGACGGCACTCCGGCCAGTGTCGATCCAACCACCGGAGCACTCGGTACCCAGGGTCCGGGCGGCAGCGGCACCGATGGCGGCAACGGAAGTGATGGAAGCGATGGTCAGGATGGGTCGCCGGGACCCCCAGTTCACGCCTGGGTCCGACTCGAATCCGGCGTGAAACCGCTACTTCAGATCAAGGTCAATGGCGGCTCCCGGGAGTCCCTCTACATCGTGGATCCCAACGGCGGCTCACTCAAGATCACGGCCAATGGCGGTACCGGCGGGCGTGGAGGCTCGGGCGGTCGAGGGGGTCGTGGCGGATCCGGTGGTAGCGGCTCTCCCCAGGGATTCAGCGGCCTGGACGGGCGACCCGGTGGGGACGGTCACCCGGGAAGAGATGGCCCGGCCGGCACGATCACCCTATCGGTCGACCCTGCTGCCCAACCCTTCGTGAGTTGCATCACCTGGCTGAACCACAACGGAGGCGGCGGAGCGGGCCCGACGCCAAGTATTACGGTGGAGCCCGTCCCCCCGCTCTGGTAGCAAAGCGCATACCCCTCTCCCGATCAACGAGCCAACAGTACTTTGCGACGCTCCAGGCTTTCCTGGGGCCAGTATTGCTTGCGATCGTAGTACTCGGGCACCGCCGGAACGGCGCTGGACAGAGCGATCCAGGGCTGTTTGGAAGAGGTAAAGATATGAATGTCCGGCGGCAGGCTGTCGGGGTCATCGAGCGTGCCGACCCGGACGAAACTGATCGCCTCACCGGCTCCCGAGTAGTGGCTCCACAAAGCAACGCGGCACACGCCACAGCGAACGATCAGTTGGCCCTTTCCGCTGTTGCTGGGAGTGTTGACACGCTCCAACTCGCCGGACAAGTGTTCCAGGCGGCCGCTCTCGATCATGGCATTGAGCGCAAATGCAGCGCCCGACTCCCGCTGGCACCAACGACAGTGGCAGCAGTGCACGAATAACGGAGCTCCGTGCATGCGGTATTTGACCGCGTGGCACGTACAGGACCCTGTCCGAACGGCATTTGGAAGCTCGACCATGCGCAGAGTCTACTGAAAGTGAGCCGGAGTCGGCCAGTCCCTGCGACTTGGACTCGCGAATCAGCGGCCGCGGTGGGACGGTTACGACGGCGCTCGCGGTGGAATCAGTGGCAACACCACGTGTGAGGGGCGGCTCGAGTCCATGTACACCGTATTTCGCGCGACGCGGCGCACGAGCCCCGTGCCCTCGGGCGCGCCCGTGTTTGGATTCACGTCGAAATGCGGGAAATTACTAGATGAAACATCCAGCCGGATGCGATGACCCCGCTTGAAGAGGTTGGATGTCGGGAAGGCCGCCACATTGAGCGGATACACCTGGCCCGGTGTCATCAAGCTCGGGGCGGACCATGACTCCCGATAGCGGCACCTCATGATCCCGTCAGTGAGATTCAACGCATAGCCTTCCGGATAGTCCTCGCTCGGAGGATAGACGTCGATCAGCTTGATGGTGAAGTCCGTATCCACCGCATCGGAGTTGATCCAGAGGTTGGCCTCGATGACACCCGTAACCTCTACATCCGCCTCCAGAGGCTCCGTTTCGAAAACCAGCACGTCCGGCCGCGCCGCCACCGGCAAATACGGCTGGCGCGACCCGTAGAAGCCAGGCCCTTCGCGTTGATCATAACCACCGCCGCGCATGAGAGGCTCGCCGGAAGTTACCGTGCCTCCCATGGTAGGGACGGGGTGCTCCGGGTTGAAATCGTAGGTCATGGGTGCGGCGTCCGCCGCAGGACTGGCGACGGAGAGTTGGCCCTTCGCGCTCAGGTAATAAGGCGTCAGCTTGCGGTCTGGAATGGGCCAGCCCGACTCACCGCGCCATCGGCCGCCATGATCGAGCCGGCCTTGCGCGGTCTTGCGTCCGCTGCCACCACCCATGATGAAGAGGCGTACCGGAGGCTCACGCTCTTGCCCCTGCCGAATCCCCTGCCCCGCACGAGTCCCCTTGAGATATCGATCGAACCACCGCAACCGGCGCGCAAACAGGTCCTCGCCACCATCGGCATCCAGAGTCGCGCCCGGTCCGAACTCAACATCCCCGGAGTGCGGGGTCGAGCGTGCTCCGTGAGTCCAAGGTCCCATAATCAGTCTCACCGGCCCGCGCTTGCTCTTGGAAAGACCGACATAGTTGTCGGTGGTAGTGCGTGAATAGGCGTCATACCAACCAGACAGATGCACCATGGCCACATCCGCGAATTGCGGATAGTAGCCCTCCGCATAGATCCCTAACTGCTTCCAGAAGCCATCGAAATTACCGTGCTCCCACTGCTCGTAGACATAGTTCTCGTAGTCCGGAATGAGGCTGATCGGCGTGTGTCCACGCTTCCAGGGCATGCTCGCGAACCAGGCCTTGAGGTCAACCGCCTGCAACGCGGCCAGCAGGCGCGGATCTTTCCGCACCTGCGGACTCTCCAAGCCCAGGTTGTAGGCCCAGGTCACCTGCTTCAATTCGAACGCCCCACCCTGGCGGATACCGCCCTGGTACGCGTTGGAAAACCCGCCGCAGTCGATGTACATAGCCTTCAGGCCCGGCGCGTTCATACAGGCGAGGGCCACCTGCGTGTGGGCAGCGTACGATAGCCCCATGGTGCCGATACGGCCGTCGCTCCAGGACTGCGCCAGGATCCAACTACAGGTATCGAAGCCGTCCACGGCTTCATGCAGATACTTGACGAACTCGCCCTCGGAATCGTAACACCCGCGGCAATCCTGGAAGATCACCACATACCCGTGGCGGACGTAGTACCCGGCGACTTCGGCCCGCGTCTTGGGTGTCGGATTGGCCGCCGTGATATCACGGAAATAGGTAAGGTTGCGTCCATAGGGCGTACGTTCGAGAATGACCGGAAATCGCCCCGCCACCGCTTTGCCATTTCGAGCGGGACGATAGACATCCGTAGCCAATCTCACACCGTCTCGCAAGGTGACACGACGGTTGCTCTCCAGAAGCACGTCGTAGGGGAGCACCCCACTGTCCTTCTCTGCGCGCGCTTTCCCAAACAGACCCAACGAGACTGCGAGCGCGGAAAAACCCCGGCGAGTCAATCGAACACTCTCGATCATCGGGTGCCTACCTCGGCAAGTCTCAAAAAATTCTCTTGGACAGTCTCACATAAAAATACCGTCCCATCACATCGTAAGTGTAGATATCGAAGTTGATGGGCGTATTGGCGTACGACGCCGGCGGCATCTGATCGAACAAATTGTTGACGCCCACGGTCACATCCATATCCCAGGAGGCAAAATTGCGAGCGAGCTGCAGGTCGTGATAGGCGATCGCGGCGACACGCCCGTTCTTGACCGGCACGACCGGCAGAGCCGGAGCGGGAGCATCCAGAGTGGAACCGATGTAGCGGGTGCGCCAAAGCGTCGTCCAATCTCCGACGGTCCACCCCAGAGAGGCCAGTGCTTTCCATTCCGGATACGTGGACCGGGCGGTTGACGGTGTCGTCCCACCCGTTGAGGTACCCACCGCACGGGTAACGGTCGGGGCACCCCCGGTGGGATTCGGCGCGATGACGTCGAACTCACTCAGATGCGTGCCACTGAGCACGAAATCGTAGCTGCCGATCCGGGTGGGCAAGTTATATCGGAGCGAGATATCGTAGCCCTCGGTTTGAATCTCGTTGAGATTCTCATAGACCGAATTGACGTTTAATACCTGCCCGGTAGTCGCGTCGCGCGTAAGAATGCTGCAGTAGGATCCGGCTTGCGACGCGCACAACTGTAACGCGGTAGCAACCGCGGGTGTCGAAATCGCGTTGTTGATCGTAACCTTGTAGCCATCGAACGTGAGGACGAGACCCGGAGTCCACACAGGTGACAGCGTGACCCCGTAGCTCCACGTCTCCGCGGTCTCGGGATGTACACGGGGATTACCGGCAATCGTTTCGGGCAAGAGCCCGCCGTTATACGAAGTCTGATTGTAGGCAGCCGGTACACCTGCGCAACCTGGCAGATTGGGATGAGCGGCTGCACCCCCATTGCAGGGATCGGTGTTGGCACCGGCAAGATTTGACTGGCGCTCACCCGTGTAGAGCTCGATGAGCGACGGCGCGCGGAATCCCTGCGACCAAGTCCCTCGCAAGAGCATGCCTTCCACCGGATGATAGGCAATACCCACTTTGGAGGTCACCTTCGAGCCGACCGTGTCATAGTCGGAGTAACGCGTCGCCACATCCGTCTCGAGCTTCTTGACGAGCGGCAGGTCGGCGAGCAGGGGCGCGGTCAACTCGAGGTACGCCTCTTTTACGTTGTAAGAACCGTCCGCTGTCGGAGTACGCGTTAACTGAGTCGTCGTCGGAGTGCTCACCGGAAGCGGCAGCGCGCCCGACGCGGTGGAGAGCTCGTTCGCATAGGGGTCGGGACTGTCAGAACCCTTCAGCTCACGCGCCTCGACCCCGAATGCCGCGCTCAGCAGGCCGGCGGGCAGGTTGACCAGCCCGCCGGTGACATCGAACGTCACATCGTAAAGGCGAGTCATGTTCGTCTCATGCCCCGTATCGGCGATGTAG
Source organism: Gammaproteobacteria bacterium (assembly GCA_028293725.1). The sequence goes on from JAQGOE010000236.1 coordinate 43,049, forward strand.
GCAGCCTGCGCGGGTGTCATCTGCCCGAAAATATCGACCGGCACGCAACCAGGATGGGCGGCGCACACCTGCGGGCTAGACAGCCCTAGTGCGAGGTGCTCGAGATCGATACCTCCAGGCTCCGTGAACTGCATATGGTTCTCGGCAGCCGATCCGAACAGGGTCCACGTCCAGGGATGCGTCAGGAGGCTCAGATCGCCTGTCAGGCTCATCGAAGTGCGATAGGTGTTGACCTCTTCAAACTGCGCGCGATCGCCCACCTGCGGCGTGAAGATCTGGATACCCCAAGGCTGGTTGGCCGCGAAGCCGACCCCGAATGGGTTGTACGCCTGATTGGCGGCGATCGCGTAGCCTTTATAGGTTCCCGTGGTACCGCCGATATATAGGTTAGTCGGCGAATAGAGCTGGCTGGAGCCACGATGGTTGTACAGCAGGTCGGCATTGAAGCGCATCCCCGCCGGCAGCTCCTGCGTGAATTTCGCATAGAGGCCGTAGCGCTCGCTCGGCTCGACATCATCGAGTCCCTGTGCGTCGGCGTTGTAGTAGTCGCCGGGCAATGCCGCCGTGTGATAGCTGGAAGGCCCAGCCGGTGCCGTGAGGCCGATGTTCTGCGTCAGGGGCGCCTTGGCCGTGGAGAACCCGGGGAGCACGTAGAGACCGCGCGGGCTCGAAGGCGCCGCCGCGAGATTGTCGAGACCCGCTGACAGAGAAGTTCCGGTCAACTCCCGGTCATCGGTCATGACGGGCTTGTCCTTCACGTAGGTACCGGACACGAAGAACGAGTGACTGTCCGACTTCGCGCCCCAATTGACGATTGCGGTGTATTCGGTCCCATCTCCGTGGGATGAAATGCCGTATTTCGCCTCCGTGGTCAGCCCCTCGAAATTTGCGCGTGTATGGAGGTTCACCACGCCGGCGATCGCGTCAGCGCCGTAGATTGCAGAGGCGCCATCCTGCAGAACCTCGACACTTTCGATCATGCCTATCGGAATCGTGTTCAAGTCCACGAAGTCACGAATGCCACGAGCTCCGACACCATCCACCCAACGATGCCCATCGACCAAGACCAACGTACGGTCGGCATCGCCGTCGGTATTCGCCAGGTAGCGCAGACTGACGGAGCTGCCGCCGTAGGACGTTCCCTGGGTACCGTTCGAGTTATAGCTGACGCCGACACTGGGAAGTTTCTGCAACAGGTCGCCGACGGAGCTCACGGCGGCCTGCTGGATGTCCTGCTGATTGAGGGTAACGAGCTCACCCACAGAGTCAGCATCTTTGCGGCGTATTTTCGAGCCGGTGACAATGACCTCCTGCACTTCATCCGCCGCGGAACCCGCAGCGGACGAATTCCCAGAACCTTTTTTGACCTCAGGTGTAGCGCTCGCTGGCGCAGATGCTGGCGGCGGCGCCGCCGGCAAAGGAGCCGCAATCAACACCGCTCCAGACGAGTCCGTGCTGAGCGTCAAGGCAGTGCCTTCAAGCAGGCGTGCCAGTGCATCCTCGGTAGAAAGGTCGCCGCTGACGCCGCGAGTCCGGAGGCCCCGGACCTGTTCGGGGCGATAGACCAGGTCGGCACCCGATTGCTTGATCAACAACTCGAGCGCCCCCGCCAGATCCCCGGCGGGTATTTTCACCATGTGCTTCACACCGTCGGCCATCGCATAGGCCGAAAGCGACAGTGAGCAGGCCATGGCAATGAGCACGGATCGATTCATGACAGTCTTGAGTAACAAGCGAGCCCCCCGGGGCGGAGTGAGTGTCTTTGTGTTATGCCGCACACAGTTAGACGAAGAGCGGGAGAAAATCCCTAGCTCCACTCACGGGGAAGGTGCTCAGCGCGCTTTGATGATCAACTCGTCGTTCTGCTGTTCCACGCGCAGCGGATAGCCTCGTGCGAGCAGTCGCACGAAGGCATCCACGTTGTCCGCGCGAAAACTGCCCGCCACTTCGAGTGAACCGACAGACGCGTCCTCGATTACGATCTTATGGGTGTTATAACGATTGAATTCGGCCACGGCGTCAGCGAGGGTCATCTCCCTGAACACCAGCGTACCGGTACGCCAGCTCAACGATTCCTCCGCCTGGGCGATATCCTCTTTCTTCAGCAGCACGCCGGCCTCGCTGGCACGCGCCACGGTCCCGGCGACCACCGCCTGCGGCGATCCGGAGGATTCGATGCGGACTTTACCTTCGGTCACCACGACCTGGAGATCATCAGCCTCGCGCCGGACCGAGAATTGGGTCCCGACGGCGACGACCCTCTTGTTGCCGGCATGGACCACAAAAGGACGGCTGGCATCCTTGGCGACGTCGAAAAATGCCTCACCGCGCTCGAGATCTACCCGACGCTCATGTTGATTCACCTCGACATGGATCTGGCTATCCGTGTTGAGTATGACCTTGGATCCATCGGCCATGGGAACGCTGGCAAGACCGCCAACTGCCGTCCGATAGGACGACTGCGACAGCCAGAGCTCGAATCCGGCCCCCGCGACAACAGCGAGCACGGCCGCGGCGACGAGCGAGCGCATCACCCCGAAGCGCCGCAGCCATCCGGAAGCCCTTCGCACCGGGGCCACTGCGTCAGTCCGTGAAAACGGCGACTGCGCCCAAGCTCCCGCCGGCGGGATCTCCCCGGGCGACCGTCCCGCTTGCAACGCCTGCAGGCGGGCGGTCCGCTCCCAGACCTGCTCGATGCGCAGGTAGGCGACCCGATGCAGGGTTGATTCGCTCAACCATTGATTGAAACGCGACTCATCCTCGTCGGCCCAATCACCGGAGTCGCGCTTCGCCAGCCAATCGCCCGCTGCGGCGTCGATTTGCTTATGGCGTTCCGTGCTCACTGCCGTCCTCCAACTCCGACGCCGTACGGGTTGTTTCAGGATTAGCCACCTCGCGACCCAGGACGTACTCCGCCAACAGGCGACTGCCCTTGGAGACTTGCTGCTCAACTGCCTTCACACTCACTCCCAACTGTGCGGCCACTTCCCGCTGCGACAGCCCCTCGACTCGTCGCAACCACATCACCCTCCGACACTGCGGCGGCAGTCGATCCAGCGCCCGGGCCAGGAGCTTCAACTCCTCCCGCGCGCTGACACGCTGCTCGGCCGAAATCTCGTCCACGGACAGGTTGAGGGCGTCGATGTCCCCAACGGCCTCAATAGAGACCACTCGCTCGCGCCTGAGGCGATCGGCCATCAGGTGATGCGCCGTAGTGAACAGGAACGAGCGCGCCGACCTCGGGCGCGCGACGAGCGCGGCTTCATAGACCCGGGCGTAGGTCTCCTGGCGCAGGTCGTGCACCTCGTCCTTCCGTCGCCAGGCTCGCAGCAGATAACGCAACAACATGGCGTCGTGCGCCAGGATTTCGCGTTTGAACCAGCCGTCGAGGGTTTCCTCCATGGACCGAGGTTACAAGCCGGCCGCGCGAATTGCAGCCGATGAATTTCTTGCGCGGGGGCTGGGGTTTTTCAGCCTCCATACGTCGTAGCTCGCGCTATGCTGACATATCTTGCTGATTATCCTGGCGGACTGCTTGGAATACCCAGGATACGCAGTATCCCCTGTGCAGCGGCGGACTCCAAATCACGGCTATTGCTGCGCAGACAGCGTGCGCCTACGATCCTCGGAAATATCACGACTGAGGCCGCGGCAGATGAAACAGAAATCGAGAATTTGCGCCCTGGTCGCCCTTGCCCCGGCCGCCCTCGCCCTCCTTTTCGCTATCAAGCCAGCCACCTCGCCCGCCGCCGAACCCCGCAAAGCGACGGCCGAAGCGGTAGCCGCACTCGCACAAAACCCGACCGTACCCGCCGCCGGAGCAAAGGACGCCGACGTCACGATTGTTGAGTTCTTCGACTACAATTGCCCGTTCTGCAAGAAGACCGCCCCAGAGCTACAGAAGCTCCTGCACACCGACCCCAAGGTGCGGATCCTCTACAAAGAATGGCCCATCTTCGGCGACGTCTCCGAATACGCCGCCCGCTCCGCCCTGGCCGCCCACTGGCAAGGCAAATTCCTCGTAGCGCACGCAGCTCTGATCGGGGCACCTAACGACCTGGACGAAACTTCGCAGGTAGATGCCGTGCTCAAGGCCGCCGGCGTCGATCTGACTCAACTGACGCGCGATCGATCCACTCACGCCGCAGAGATCACAGCAATCCTGGCGCGCAATTCAAAAGAAGCCGCCGCTCTCGGATTCCACGGCACACCCGGCTTCGTCGTCGGCCGTCAGCTTGTCCCCTTGGCTCTGACCCTACAGAGCCTGCAACAACTCACGCAAAGCGCGCGGCAGTCCCCCTAACGCTCACGCACGCATACCCAACTCGGCCTTCGCCGTGCGCGTCTGAATCTGCTAAAACCAACCCATGAGCACCCAGTTCCCCCCACCTGACTGGCCAAAACAGTCAGCCCAAGCAATCGCCACCCAAGTCCGCCAGGGACTCGCGAAATCCGCAACCATCGCCACCGCCCTACTCGAGCGCATCAAAGAGCGCGACTCGATCCACGCCTGGGCCCACATCGATCGCGACCGCGTCCTGAGTATGGCCCGCGCCATCGACGCAGCCGACAAAACAAATCTCCCCCTGGCAGGCGTCCCGGTTGGCATCAAAGACCTGATGGACACCTTCGACCAGCCGACGGCCTACGGCTCGCGCCTCTACAGTTCAAATCAGCCCGCCGCAGACGCCGCGATCGTCGCCCGACTGCGGGAGTTGGGCGCCCTGGTCATGGGCAAGACAGTGACCACCGAATTCGCGTGCCGGCACGCAGGCCCCACCGTGAACCCACATAACTTCGCCCACACGCCTGGAGGCTCCTCCTCGGGCTCCGCCGCCGCGGTCGCCGATTTCCAGATTCCGGTCAGCACCGGCACCCAGACGGCCGGATCTGTCATCCGGCCGGCCGCTTTCTGCGGCCTCGTCGGCTTCAAACCCACCTACGGTGAGTTCCCGCGAGCCGGCATAAAGCCCTGCGCGGACTCCCTCGACACCGTGGGCCTTCTGGCAAGATCGGTAGAGGATATCGTCTTCATGCGTTCCGCATTGATTCCCACGCCGAAACCGGAATCAACCGCCGCCAATCCTGCAAAACAACCGAGAATCGGCCTGGTTCGCACCGACTCCTGGTCCCGCGCAGAACCCGCGGCGCGCGACTGTCTCGAAGCGACCGCGCAACGCCTTCAGCGAGCCGGCGGCAACGTGACCGACGTCGACATCCCATCGTGGAACGAGCTGTTGGAAGCTCAGCGCGTCATCATGCACTTCGAACTCGCCCGCAGCTTTGCGGATGAAGCTCTGAGACATCCGGAGAGCCTGAGCGCTGAGCTTCGCGACCAGATCGCCACGGGGCGCGGGCTAACTCTCAACGCCTACCACGAGGCACAGGCGCACGCCGAAGGCGCAAGGATCGCCGCGGACGCCATCCTGGCGAAATATGATTTCCTGCTGACCCTGCCGACGTCCGGCGAGGCACCAAAGGGCCTCTCCTTCACCGGCGACCCTATATTCAACAGCGTCTGGACACTGCTGTACCTGCCCTGCATCACACTGCCCGCAGGGCGCGGCCCACAGCAACTCCCTCTCGGAGTACAGCTGGTAGGCTCCCGCCGCCAGGACGAGCGCCTCCTCACCTGGGCCGCGTGGTCACAGTCAACACTCCAGGGCGCCTAGTCGCCGACACTTCTTGCTGAGCGTATCCCGCGGCAACTCCCCAAACCGCTCCTTGTAAGCCGTACAAAAGTGCCCGAGGTGTTGGAACCCCAACTGCAAAGCGATGTCAGTAACCGAAGCCCGGCGCGGGTCCACCTTCATGAGGGTCTCGTGAACGATGTCGAGCCGCAGCTGCCGTAGATATCGCATCGGCGTCGTGTTGAGACTGGTCTTGAAACCCGCATACAGCGCGCGTGCACTGACCTGTGCGGCGGCCGCGATCTCATCGGGCCCGATGGGCTCGCGTACATTCGTGGCGATGAATTCCTGCGCCTTGCGAATATAAGCCGGCTTCGGTACCTCGACTCCCTGCGCGAGTTCCTCGCGATAGTTATTCTCCAGGCAAGTCAACAGCCCCGACAGCAGCAGCGACACCATGTGCTTGCGAGTGATCGGCGAGCTGCACATACCCTGGCCGTCCAGTAACGAGGCAGTCATGAGATGCAACAGCGCTTTGATCTCCTGGCCGCCGGGTGTCAGCAACGGTACCGCCGGTGCGAACTCCAAAGGCCGGCCCAGGTCGCGACCCAACTGCGTCTCCAGGTGACGCTCCAGCTCGCACTTCTCGATCCGCACAATGAGGTGCTCGCAGCCACCGCCGAAGCGCATGTCGACCCCGAGATGCGGCGAGATCATCACCGCCTGCGTCGTGTTGCAGGTAATCTCCTGGTGATCGAGCCGGATGGACGCTTCGCCCGAGAGCGGAATCTGCAGCAGAAAGAAATTACGCAAGGGCTCGGGCCGGACTCGCACACTCGCACCGTGCCGGTGATAAACGAGCGAGACCCCCTCCATGCGCGCCCGGCTGACGCAGACGTCGAGCTGCTGACCTCCGCCGACGACATCGAGACAATGCGGCACGAAAAGCGAGCCGATATGCTGACGTGCGGCGTCGAGATCAGTCGTGCGATACGCATGCTCGCTGCCCAAAGCGGCCAGCGAGTTCCACCGTTCAACGTTCATGGCAACACCCCGAAAAGACGTTGGCCCCTCGTTGTTGGTCGCGTCACACCGGACTCTTGCGTTCCTGGTGCGAGCGTACGGAAACCCCCCGTACGTAGTCATACGTTAGCGGATCTCAATCGGCGGCGCTCTTAATTATTTCCTCCGGCCTGATCGCCCTCCTTCACGTGCGGATCGAAGGCCTTACCGTCTCCGCGCACTGCCTTGATCCAGGTGGCGGCCGGACGGCCGTCACGCATCGGATGGCCCGTTATGGTGAGCTTCGTCCCCGGCGCGAAGTCGCTCTTACGGATTCCCGCCCGCAGCAGCGTGCTCGGCCCCTCGGCCTCGAAGCCCCATACCGTGCCGGTGCCATCGGCCTGCGGCACGTAGACAATGAGCCATGAATGCGGGTTCGTATATTGAAATTCCTTCACCACACCCGTGAGCGTGACTGTCTTGACCGGCTCGAACATGCTGGCCGAGTGGTGCCCGTAGGCTGGCGCCAGGACCAGCAGCGCGGCGGCGGCCCGGGCCATGACAGTGGCGATCTTCATTTGGACTTCTCCTGCGCGGCATCTTTCTTCATGAACGTGAAATCACCGTGTTGCGAGCCGCCCTCTTTGGTCTCGTACACGTCGTTGTTGGGATTGCCCTTGCAGGACCAGTTGTTGATCCGCAGGCGCTTGTCGGGATCGACGAGCTTGGTGTAGCTCTGGCGCGTATACCAAGGCTCGCGCAGCGCCGGCGGATCGTAGATCCAGACATTCGCCACCAGTGTGTTGGCATTGAGCTTGTGCCAGATCTCCACGCCCTCCACCTGGTCGCTGTAAAAGCCCTGGGCGCGCTCGTACATATGGGCCATCGATGAGTTCGTATGGACGATGAGCCGGTCGCCGTCCCAGAAGCCGATGCTGTCACCGGTCTCGGTGGGAAAAGCATCATCCGGCGGCACGTGTCCGCGCCCATCGGTATAGATGCGGCGAATGCTGTTGAACGCCTCCGCAATCATCGTCGTCTGCCCCGGAGTCACGATGAACTCCCGCATGAACGGCAGATCGAGCCAACGCGGATAGGTCGGCGAGTTGCATTGGCTCAGCGGGTCCCATTCGATCCCATGCGCGCGGTCGGTCACGGACTTGGCCAGCATCGTCTTGTATTCGGGTGTGAACTTCGCCAGCGGCGTCTGTCCCTGCGGCGGACCGTCCGGATCGAAGGCGGTGCCGCCCTTGGTACGCGCATACACACCGTTCCAGTCAGGCATCGTCTGCCAGGTGACGGGCTTGCCGCCGTGCGCCTGGCTCCGCAATGCTTCGAACAGCTCGGTGGCGGTTTTGTACTTGTGACCGAGCGCCTCCATCTGGGCCTTCTCGGCGGCACGGGCGCCTGCTGCGGCGTCTTTCTGTACGGGGGCGGGGGCGGGCGCTTGCGCGGACGCGAAGCCCGAAACCAGGGCAGCTGCTACGAGCAACACCGTAGCGTTGCGAACATTCGACTTGCACACGGACATGGGTACGCCTCTTTTGTCAGTCCCACGGAGCTCTCGCGCTGCGCAGCTCTCGTTCTGATGGATCATTGTCACCCCCCGGGGCGGCGCTGCAATCCGGCTGCCGCAGGGGAGTATCCCGTCCCTGCACCAAGGATGCCCTCGCTACGCCGATCATTACTCGAAACGGGCTCCCAGCCCCGGCAGACGCGTCCGCCGCCACTCTTTGTTGGCTTCCTGGCCGACTCGCGAAATTACTTTATACCTAAATATTTTGCTTTACCACTGGAAAAGGCGGACCTAAAGTCGAATGGGCACCGGCGCGCCCGGGTGTTGATTTCAATTCGAGTGACCCGAAGAGGTAAAGCACGATGAAGAAAAACGTACCGCGACGCCGCCAGATCGCAGTCGCCATGGCCCTGTTATTGGCGCACGCGACAGCACAAGCTTCCCCAGTCGCCACCTTCGCGCCCGACGGCAGCGCACACATCGTCGACCTGGCGGTGCCCATCCCCGCCACTGTCTCCCCAGAGGCCCGAGCGATGCTCCAGGCCAACGCCGCGGCCGGCGACCCGACCCACGGCCTGACACTAGCCCTACAACAAATGCGCGCGGCGAACGACGCGCATCAGGAAAAGACGACCCATCAACTGCTCCAGATGTACCCGGTGAAGGTGGAGAAGAAAACACTGGGCGGCGTGCCAGTGACACTCGTCACGCCGCTGCGGGCGCGGGCGGACCGCAAGGATCGCCTGTTGATCAACGTGCACGGCGGCGCCTTCTTCCTCGGCCAGGGCTCGATCACCGAAGCGATTCCGATAGCCGCCAAGACCGGTATCGCCGTGTTGGCCATTGATTATCGGCTCGCCCCCGAGACGCCCTTTCCCGGCGCGGTCGACGACACCATCGCGGTCTATCGGGAACTGTTGAAGACCTACAGCGCAAAACACCTCGCGTTGTATGGGTCCTCTGCCGGCGCGGTGCTCTCTGCGCAGACGGCGGTACGGGCCCGCCAGCTGGGTCTGCCGCTGCCCGCCGCACTGGGCTTTTTCTCTGGCACCGTGGATTTCGCGCGCCCCGGAGACAGCGAGGCATTCTTCACCATCGGTGGGCTGGGCCCGTTGGTCACGCCGGTGGCCGTACAGGCGCACGGCTACCTGGCCGACAACAACCTCTCGAACCCGGTACTGTCGCCCGCCTATGCGGACGTGAAGGGCTTTCCGCCCGTGCTGCTCATGTGCGGCACCCGTGACTTCTTCCTGAGCGGCACGACGAACTTTCACCGGCAGCTACTGCGCGCCGGAGTTCCTGCTCAGCTCGTGGTTTTCGACGCCATGCCCCACGTCCATTGGGGCAACCCGGACCTGCCGGAATCACAGGAAGCGCTGGATATTCAGGCGCGCTTCCTCGCCGAGCATGTCAGCGGGAGTTAGAACTTCGGCAACGACCCCGGAGTCCAACGCGGCGCACGCTTCTTCCCCGGCACCGACGCCAGAAACCGCTCGAGCGACACGGTCGTGATATCGCCAGGTACGCCGAGCTTCTCGTTCGCGCCGAAGTGCTCGACATGGTCGAGCGAAACAACGTCCGCCCTGACCCCGGCGGCTTCCAGGGCCTTTGCAAACCCGAGAGCCTGATATTCGCTATCCGCGACCGTAGGCGAGCCGCCCTTCACGTGAAGGAGCAGGAAAGGCGGAATGCCCTTGCCTGATTTCACGTTCGCGGCCGCGAGTGCCTTCTGCCACTGTGGCCCGTAGTTGCCCTGCAGCCGCTTGGTGTCGCCGTCGGCGCCGATGACACCGTAGCCGCCCTCGATGGCGATCACACCCTTGAGCAGGCTGAGGTCCTTCCCAGCCTTGTGTAGGAAAGACTCGTCGGTCGAGACCTGCGCCACCAATTGCGCACCGGCGGAATGCCCCAGCAGAAAGATCTGTTGAGGATCGCCGCCGAAGTCGGCGATGTTGTTTTGCACCCAGGCCAGGGCATCCGCCACGTCCTGGACATTCGTCGGATACAGTCCCTCGGGAATGAGCCGATAGTTGACACTCACCAGGATGAAGCCGAGCTTGCTGGTGAAATACTCGGGCTTGGAAGCGAGATCCTTCGACGACGCTTTGTCACCCATCCGCAAGCCACCACCGTGCACCCAGACCATCACCGGCGAGGCGGCCTCGACCGGGTCGGCGACGTAGACGTCGAGACTCGTGTACTGGGTGTCCTTGGCGGACTTGTCGTACACGATGTCCCGATACCACACCTGGTGAGTGAAGGTGTACGGGGGATACGACAGAGCACCCCCGATGTGCACGTGGGAGAGCTTCGCGACCTTGCTCTCCTGTGCGAAACCAAAATCCGCACCCGCCAGGCAATGCGCCGCCCCAAACGCCCATGCGGCGGCGCTGAGTTTGAGAGCTCTCACTGCAGGTACATCTTCAAGGAAACACCGAACTCGCGCGGCCGGCCGATCGTGCCATCGTCCACCTGCAGCAGCGGGCTGAAGAAGCCGCCAGTCAGGTAAATCTTGTTGAGCAGGTTGGTCCCGAAGGCCGACAGCTCCCACTTGCCGCTCGGCGACCTCAGAGTCAGCCGGGCCGCGAGCAGCGCGAAGCTATGCTGCTCCCAGGTATCGCCCGTGTACGTGGTGCTTTGATCGCCAGGTACATAGCTGCGGTCATAGCCGGACGTGAAGTTATCGTCTATGCGGGCAAGGATCCCGTAGTCACCCCAGATCTTCATCGAGTACTGCGCACCGGCGGAGTATTGCAGGCGCGGCGCCTGGCCGAACTTACTGTTCGGGGTGATTTCGTTGGTCGCGCCTGGGAGAATCTCGGTGTAGTAGGTGTGCAGCGTACCGAGATCGAAGTTGAACAGCCAGTGTGAATCCGGCGCGAATGTCAGCCCCAACTCCACACCCGTGGCCCGCGCCGCGGCCTCGTTCTGGATGAGGAAAGTCGGCAGCTCGATGCCCGTGAAGGGATCATGTACCGTGCCGCTCACTTGAATGTCCTTCCAGTCGACCAGGAAGTAGGTCAGGTTCGCGCGCAGCCGGTTCTCCAGCCAACTCGTCTTGACGCCAATCTCGTAGTTATTGATGGTCTCGGGCTTGTAGACCTGGTCGTACTCGATCGGCGCATTCGTTTTCGGATCGATTTCGGGCAGCGCGATGCGGGAATCGCCGCCGGCGTTGTAGCCCTGCGAGAAGTTGAAGTAGGCCAGGAAGTCGGGCGTGAACTGGTTGGTGAGCGCGAAGTGGAACGTCGGCTTGGTGAACGTCTGGCTGAGGTTTTGGCTGCGGCCGGTGCTGGCGAACAGATCGCCACCGGGCAACTCGCCGGGTGTAAGGCTCTGGCGCGCGGTATCCGCGGCAAAACCATAGTTCCAGTTGCTGTTGGTCTGGCGGTGGTAACGGGCACCGAACGTCGCTTTCAGGGAATGCAGAATCTGGTAATTCATTTCGGCAAACACCGACTTCACGTTCGTACCCGTACCGGTGAGAGTCTCGCTGGAGGCCGGCTGCAGGATGCAGGGTGTGAGCCCGCTAGTAGGCACCCACGACTGGCATTCCGGAGAGTTGACGACGTCCTGGAAATTGAGCGGCCCGTTCGGATTCTTCGGCTGCGAGAATTCCCAGAAGGCCCAGCGCATGAAATGCGCCTCGTCGGTGTCGTTGTAGGCGTAGAAGCCGACCAGCCAGTCGAACGGCCCCTCCTTGCCGGTCAGCTGCAGCTCCTCGGACCAGCCATAGCGGCGCTGATAAGTGCCCTGCGAGAAGAACTGCACATCCGAGTTGGAGAAGTTCTCATAATCCCAGTTGAGCGCGCTGCTGTAGGAGGTAATGGATTGCAGGGCGATGCTGTCGGTGATGTTCCAGTCGAGGTGCAGATTCGCGACGCGGTTGTTGACGATCAGACCGGGACCCGAGGCGAAGTTCGCTTTCGTTTCCCAGCGACCCACCTCGCCGCCGGGGCAACCCGCGACATCGGTGTGACAGTTGTAGGGAATGCCGAGCACCTCGTAGTACTCGTGGTTCGGTACCTGCCAGCCGAATCCCGGGCCGGGCGGATTATCTCCGGGTGGGCCGGAGTCGATGATGCGTACCGTGTAGTTGGCCTGGGTGCCGGTCTCATTGAAACGCTCGGCAGTGAGGCGGGCCTTGAAGTTGTCGAACGGCATCCACAGGAGATCCAGGCGCAGATCCTGTTGCTTGTCATCGCCGAAAGAGCGGTCGATGGTGAGGCTGCGCACATAGCCGCCGACATCCGCCGAACTCACCGTCACCTTCGACAGGAGCGTGTGGTCGATGATCGGTATGTCCGCATTCAAGCTGATGTCGTGACGGTTGTAACTGCCGACGGTCGCCTCGGCCCTGACACCGAACTCATCGGCCGGCGCCTTGGTGAACAGACGGATCGCGCCACCGGTCGTGTCACGGCCGAAGAGAGTTCCCTGCGGGCCACGCAACACTTCAACCCGATCCAGCTCGAGAGTGCTCTGGCGGGTGAGGCCGATCGGGCTCTGTTGGAAGACTCCGTCGATGAAAATGCCGGCGCCGGGAATACCCCGCATGGAAAAGATCGGATCGGCCGCGCCGCTCGGACCGCCGCTCACCAACAGGTTGGGCACGCTGGCCACCACGTCCTGGAGGCGTTGAATGCCCCTGGTCTGCATCTGGTCGCCCGAGAAAGTCTCGATCGACATGGGCACTTTCTGCTCATCCTCCGAGCGCCGGGTGGAGGTGACGATGACCTCCTGAAGGCCGACGGAGTCGTCCGCGGGGGCGGACTCCGCCTCGGCCGCCAGCGCAACGGAGCCGGCCGCCAACAAAGTCAGTGCGGAAGTGACTGCCCAGAAACCATGGAGCTGCCGAAGCATCGCGATCTCCCCGATAATAATTTTTGATTCATTCTGGAGCCGCCCCCCGTTGCCGCTCCGCCCTCCTTTATGGAAATGGGTCCCTCAAGCCTTCAGGCTCGACCAGTTGCCCGCCAGGTACTGCGCGCCCTTCATGGCCACCGCATGGGCCGTGAAGGTCGAATTCACCGACGAGCTGGTTGGAAACGTCCCGGGGCCGCCGACGAACAGGTTGTGTACATCGTGGCTCTGCGATGAGGCGTTCAACACCGAGCTGGCGCGGTCGGTCCCCAGGATGGTGCCGCCCATCACGTGCTGGCCGGCCGGCGGGCCCGGCCAGGCCTCACGTGCGCCTGCTGCTTTGAAGATCTTTACGCCCTGCTCCGCAGCCGTGTGCCACAGGCGGCGCCCGTCATCGCTCTGTTTGTAGACGATACGTGCAAGCGGCATTCCAAACCGGTCCTTGCGCGTTGAATCGGCTTCGATCCGGTTCTCCGCAAGCGGTGCGTCCTCGCACACTCCGACCATGGAGCCCATGAAACGCGCGCCATCCTCCATGAACTTGTGGAGGTCGGCCCCGAACACTGTCGGGTTCGACATCGCCACGCCCAACAGGTCATTGGGCTTCAGTATCAGGCCGATCTCCCACTGCCGGCTGCCGAAGGCGCCGCCCGGGTCGCCCTGCTTCGGGTAAGGATCCTGGCAGAGCAACTGGCCGCCGGTGGCGCCCAGGTAATTCTGCATCTCCTCCTGAAACATCCCCGAGATCACCACCGCGGGATGCACCATCAGGTAGCGTCCGACGAGGCCGCTGCTGTTTCCGACACCATGAGGGTGCGCGGCGTTGGCTGAGTTCAACAGAATGCGCGAGTTCTCGACGGTGAACGCTGTCAGCACGACGGCGGAGGCCGGCTGAGTCACCTTGTCGCCATTGGCCGTGAAGTATTCGACGCCAGTCGCCTTGGTGCCTGTCTTGTCGGTCAGGACGCGCGACACGGCCGCGTCGGCCTGCATCCGCGCGCCCGCCTTCAGGGCACGCGGGAAATAAACCGCCAGCGGGTTAGCCAGTGCTCCGATCGGACAGCCGGCATCGCACCAGCCGTCCCAGAGACACGCAGGCCTGCCGTTGTAGGGTTCGGACAGCACCGCCATTGGAATTGGTGCCGTGTGCATCTTGAGCGCTTCGAAACCGCGCGCGAGCACCCTGCCGTGGTTGGAGACCAACACGGGCGGCAGTGGATACGGATCACCCGGCGGCCGCCAGATCTCCTTGGTAGCATCGCCCGACATGCCGACATCCCGCTGCACCTTGTCATAGTAAGGACGCAGCTCGTCGTACTCGAAAGGCCAGTCGAGCGAACGGCCATACAACGTGTGCTCGCGAAAGTCCTCCAGGTGCATCCGCGGCCATACCGCGTAATGGTGGATGGACGCGCCGCCGTAGCCGCGACCCGCGTTGAAGTTGAACCAGATGGTATCGGCGCCGGCCTCGACCACTTCGGGGGAGGCCCACTTGAGCCGCCGGGCCCAGATTTGCGAGCTATACAGGTCGCTCATTTTGCGCGCCGGACCGCGCTCGAGCACCAGGACGCTCTTGCCGGCTTCGGCCAGGATCGCCGCATAGACACTGCCGGCGGCACCGGCTCCGACGATTACGACATCGACAGGCTCCATCACCTTATCCATTCCATCCCTCCGGCGGCATGATGTGTTGCATGTATGGAATGTTGAGCTTCTTGAAACCCTCCGGCGTGCCGTAGACGACATCCACGGCATCCGAGCGGAGGCACATGTAGAAGAGGAAGGCCGGGAAGCCGTCCACAACGGTGCCCGGCGCGGACATCGACTTCACGAGAGTCACCATTTCCGTGGCATTGAGGCCCGCGATCCCCTTACCCGCCGCCTTCTTCGCCATGGCGTTGGCGGTTTTCACACCGGCGCCGTAGAAGTCGCTATAGGGCAGCGCGACCTGGAAATAACGGGCGATCAGCAGCGCGTCGTTAGGATCGACGGCCAGTTGATGATCCAGAAAATGGGTCAGCCCCGCGGTCGTGGCCCCGGGTACGATGGTCTCCCCCAGCTTGGCGAGATCCCGGGCCAACGCCGCATCCAGCTTCCGCAAGGGGATATCCCTGGCGCGCGCCTCGCCGGGGGTCAGTAGTAGCGTGCCGGTCGGCACGGTGAAACTCAGCGCCAGCACCGAGCTCTGCAGCGCTTTTTCGACAAAAGTGCGTCGCGTGACGTTTTCCATGGGGCTCCCTTACGAGTAGGCAATCCTTTTTACCCGTTGCCCAGCCTGCGGCCTATCCGCCCACCGCACGAAGTTGTCCCGGCGCTGCATTTATTGGCGCCGGCAGCGGCGCGAGTGCGTAAGTCGCGCCGGATCTGTGGCGTGCCGCTGACATCCGTGTTGAATTGGATGTTGCATCGCTAGGAAACAAGTGCTCTACTGATTCGGCACGTCCCCGTCTCGAGTTGAAGGGCAGCCGCGATGCCGCATTGGTTGATCGATTTTTGCTCATGGCTGCAACAGTCCCCGTTCAGCCAGATCCTGCAGAACGTTGAATGGATCGTGCCGGCAGTGCAGACCGTCCACATTCTCTGCATCGGTGCCGTCATTTCCGCAGCTCTTGCCCTCGCCCTGCGGCAGTTCGGTCTGCTGGCCGCCGACCAGCCGCTGACACGGGTCGCGGCGCAATTCCTGCGAGTGATCTGGCTGGCGCTGCCCGTCCTGTTGGTTACCGGGGCGCTGCTCATTGCGGCCGAGCCGCGGCGCTCCCTGGCCAGCCCCGCCTTCCAGCTGAAAATGGCGCTGTTGGTTTGCGTCGCGAGCCTATTACTCCTATATCAGAGCCGCATCGGCCGTCTCGCGACCGCCGCCGCATTCCGACCCGGCAAGGTCATAACAGTCGTCGCACTGCTCCTCTGGGTCGGCATCATCTTCGCCGGCCGCTGGATCGCCTACGCAGGAAAATAACACCGATGCCGCTGGACTCCTTTTATCAATGGCTCGAGGCGACCGCACCTGCGACCGCGATCCGCGAGAACGCCCTGCTGTTTCCCACGATCGAGTCCTTTCACGTGCTGGCGATCACCCTGGTCTTCGGTACGATCGCCACTATCGATCTGCGGCTGTTGTGTCTCGCCTCGCGCGAGACCCGCGTCAGCCGGCTCACCGCCAGCCTGCTACCGTGGACCTGGGGGGCCTTCGCCCTGGCGGCGGTCACCGGCACGCTGCTGTTCTCCTCTAATGCCAACGCCTACGCACATAACAGCTACTTCCAGGCGAAGCTGCTGCTGATGGTCGGCGCGGCATTCAACATGGTGGTGTTCCATTGGGTCGGCAGCCGCGACCTCGCCACCTGGGATGCTCTACCCAGCACGCCGGCGCGTGCACGCGTCGCGGGAGCATTCTCGCTGCTGATCTGGATCGCCGTGGTTGCTTGCGGACGCTGGATAGGGTTTACCATGCTCCGGCTGTCGTTCTGATGCTGGAGCCGTCCCATGTCCCTTGCGGTTTTCTCCCTGGCCGGCAAGGTTGCCGTAGTCACCGGGGCCTCGCGCGGTATCGGCCATAGCCTCGCCGCCGCCCTCTGCGCGGCCGGCGCCCACGTGGCCCTTCTAGGACGCGATGAAACGACGCTCACTGCCGCGACAACCGAACTGACCGCCGCCGGGTCTCAGGCGATCTCCGTGGTAGCTGACGTAAGCGATATCGCAGCGATCGGTCCAGCGCTCGACCAAGTCGTCAGTCGATTCGGACGGCTCGACATCTTGATCAACAACGCCGGCGTCGAGCAGCTCTGTGCGTCCCTCGATGTCAGCGAGGCACTCTGGGACCGCATTCTCGGGACCAACCTAAAAGGTGCCTTCTTCTGCGCGCAACGTGCTGCGGACCTGATGACAGAAGGGGGAAGCATCGTGAACGTCTGCTCCCTCACGTCCGAGGTCGGCGTGCCCGGCGCAGCACCCTACGGAGCCTCGAAATCGGGCCTAGCCGGCCTGACCCGCACACTCGCCACTGAATGGGCGCCGCGCGGCATCCGCGTCAACGGTATCGGCCCCGGGTACTTCCGCACCGCCCTCACCGAGCCGTTTTATGAAGACGCGCAGTGGCAGGAAGCCATGTTGAGCAAAATCCCGCTGCGTCGCTTCGGAAAGCTGGCGGATTTGACCGGCGCGACCGTATTTTTGTGCTCCGAGGCCGCGTCCTACATCACAGGACAGGTTCTATACGTCGACGGCGGCTATCTCGCTGCGATCTGAACCGTCCGCGCCCTCAAGGAGCCGCGGCTACCCCATTTGAACATCGCGTGCCTCGCGACCGAGGCTCGTCAGCAACGCAATCACCAATGCAGCCGTCACTGCAACGCTCGCGAGCGCGACACCGTAGTTGCCCCCATGGTCGGCGGCGATCGACGTCTGCAGCACCGCATTCGATGACGCGATGAAATTGCCGAGTTGATAGACGGTGCCCGGAAAAGTGGCGCGCGCGGCGGGAGGTGACAGCTCGTTCAAATGAGCCGGAATCACTCCCCAGGCACCTTGCACGCAGAATTGGATCAGAAACGCACCGAGGGCGAGCGTGGCGAACGTCGTGGAAAACGCCCAGAGATACGTGACCGGAATGGCCAACAGCGCCGCGATCACTATCGTGCGCCGCCGTCCCAGTTGCTGACTCCAGATACCGAAGGTCCAGCCGCCCAAGATCGCGCCGATGTTGTAGATGATGGCGATATGACCCGTCGCATGCGCATCGAAACCGTGCTGATCCTGGAGGAAAGTTGGGTAGATGTCCTGCGTTCCGTGGCTGAAGAAATTGAACGCCGTCATGAGCAGGATGGCATACAAGGCGAGTTTCCAGTGCTGCGCCAACGTCTGAAAAACCGTCGCGCGCGGCGCAGCCCGTTGCGCGCTCCACCCTGGCGACTCGGGCACATGCCGGCGAATGAAGAGCACCAACACCGCGGGCAACAGGCCGATCATGAACATCCCGCGCCAGCCAATCACGTCATACAACTGCGCGTAGACCACCGAGGCGAGCAGATACCCGGTCGGATACCCCGACTGCAGGATCCCCGACACCAGGCCGCGCGCCTCGGGCTTTACGGTCTCCATGGTGAGCGAGGCGCCGATGCCCCACTCGCCCCCCATGGCCACCCCGAAAAGCGCCCGGATCACCAGGAACGCGGTGAGATTCGGGGCGAAGGCCGTGGCAAAACCCAGCACCGAATACAACCCGACATCCAGCATCAATATCGGCCGCCGTCCGAACCGATCGGCCAGCCGGCCAAACAAAAACGCCCCCAGGGGGCGCAACGCGAGAGTCAGCGTAATCGCCAAAGCCACCGCCGGCCGCTGGACTCCAAACTCCTTGGCCACGGCCCCCAGCACGAACACCAGCAGAAAGAAATCGAAGGCATCGAGCATCCACCCCAGGAAACTCGCCAACACGACCTTCTTTTGAACCGGACTCCAGCCTTTGAGCGCCTGCAGCATGCCTAACCAACTCCCGTATACGAAAACTCGCTACCCTCTGTGGCGAACTCGCCACGCGGGCACCCGAAGCACACAATCGCCCCCAACGCAATCCCCCAAAATCGGCCAACAGAACAGTCCGCCCGATGAATGGTGGCCAGCGCCAGTGCCCTTAATAATAGGGATATGGAAGAATTCCGCACCAGGAATGGACAGTGAGTATGAGTGGCACCACAGTCATGATAGTGGCCATTCTGAGTGGCATCGGCCTCAGCGCGGTGTACCTCGTGGCCGAATACAGCCGCTGGCGCAAGCACGTGGCCGCAAAACAGACCCGTTCCGAGAGCTTTCGCGCACTGCAGCGCTGACCGGCTCCTCCGCGTTCCCGTGATGCTATCTTAGGGAGATATAGCACGACGGGAGCTGGCGGAAGCGGCCAATGAATAGAGCGGGCATCGGCGATCAGATCCGGATCGAGCAGATCCGCTCCATCTACCGAACCACCACCCCGGGTACGTTGACGACCCTCATTACCGTCTTCGTCCTCACGGCTGGCCTCGTCTATCTCGACCCCGCAATCCGCTCCCGAGCGGTCGTTTTCCTGACGATCATGTTCGTGCAGTCGATTGCGCGGCTGGGCCTGTATCACGTGTATTCGCGCGTCGGCCGGCAGAGCGAAAACTGGCGCCCCTGGGCCCTGTGGTTCACCGTGGGAACATTCGTCGGCGGGGCAACAATCGGCTGCGGCTCCACCTGGATGGTGGCCGCCCAGCACACCGATCTGCAACTCATCGCACTCCTTCTCATCTTCGCCGTAACGGGGGGTGCTGTAGGGGCCTACGGGGCCTACCCGCCGGCGTTTTATGCCTTCTTCAGCGCCATCGCGGTCACTCCCACCATATGGCTGTTCGTGTTGGGCGACCCCCTACATGTCACCATCGGTTTCGTGTTTGTACTTTGGTTCCTGGCGGTTGCCGAGCAGGCGCGCCGCGCAAGCCGGCAATTCACCGACTCCATTCGCCTGCGCCTGGAGAAGGCGGATCTGGTCGAGGATCTGCGCCTCGAGAAAGCCGTGGCGGAAGAAGCTAACATCGCGAAATCGCGCTTTCTGGCCGCCGCCAGTCACGACTTGCGACAGCCTGTACACGCGTTGAGTGTGTTCGTCGGCGCGCTACGCGCGCATGAGATGGATGCTAACGCGCGCGGACTGCTGGATCACATAGACGGCTCGGTGCGCGCCCTGAGTGGGTTGTTCGAGGGCCTGCTCGACATATCGAGGTTGGACGCCGGAGTCGTGGAAGTCCACCGGGTCTCCTTTGCGATTCAACCGCTCATCGAGCGCGTGTGCCACGACTATGAGCCCAGGGCCAGGGAAAAGGGCGTGGAGTTGCGCAGCCGGCCGACCACGAGCATCGTGTTCACCGACCCGATGTTGCTCGAGCGCATTCTGCGCAACATCGTCCTCAATGCGGTGACCTACACCGACCGGGGCAAGGTGCTGGTTGGCTGCCGCCGCGGCTCGCAACTGCGCATCCAGGTATGGGACACGGGCCGTGGGATCGCACCCGAGGAGCAAGCGCGCGTGTTTCAGGAGTTCTACCAGATCGGCAATCCGGAACGCGATCGAACTCGCGGCGTCGGACTCGGACTGGCCATCGTCAAACGCCTCACAACACTGCTCGACCAGCGGCTGCAACTGCGGTCGTGGCTCGGCAAGGGAACCTGTTTTAGCGTCGACGTAGCGCGGGCGAGCGCCCTGCCACTGCTCAATCCTGCCGCAGCACCCGCAACAGCCCGCCCCGTCACACCGGGCTCAGGTTTGATCCTGGTCGTCGACGACGAAGGCGCTATTCAAACCGCCATGCGCAGCCTGCTCGAAAGCTGGGGTTACTCCGTCATCGCCGCCGGCAGCTTCGATGAAACCATGTCACGCATCGCGACCTGCCCCGAACACCCGCGACTCATCATCTGCGACTACCGCTTGCGCGACAACGAGACCGGCAGCATGGTCATCGAGCGGCTCCGTAACGAATACAACGACACTATCCCCGGCATGCTCATCACCGGCGACACCGCGCCCGACCGCATCAAGGAAGCCGAAGACAGCGGCTACCTGCTACTGCACAAGCCGGTACCCAACGAGGTCCTGCGCGAAGCCATCGCACGGCTGATCCGCCCGGCCGCAGCGCAAAAAAAACCTGTCCTCAGTCCCTAAACCCCTTCGCCACCATGTAAACCTCCCGCGACCGCGACCGCGACGCCGCCGGTTTACGAATCAACACCTTGTCGAACGAGGTGCGCAGGTCCTTGAGAAACTCCTCCGACCCGGTGCCCTGGAATACCTTCGCGACAAAGTCGCCCTTGGGTTTCAGCACCTGCCGAGCCATGTCGAGGGCGAGCTCCACGAGGTACATGGAAGACGCCTGGTCCGCGGAGTCGATGCCGCTGATATTGGGTGCGATATCCGACAGCACCACGTCCGGTTTGTTATCCCCGAGCCAGTCGAGCACCTGCTTCAGAACCGACTCCTCGGTGAAGTCGCCCTGAATGAAGTCGACGTTTTTCAGCGGCTCCATCGGCAGGATGTCCGTGGCCAACACCCGGCCCTTCGCGCCGACCAGGCGTGCCGCCACCTGGGACCAGCCCCCCGGAACGCAGCCCAGGTCCACCACCAGCATACCCGGACGAATCAGGCGGTCCTTCTCGTTGAGCTGGATCAGCTTGTAGCTGGAGCGCGAGCGGTAGCCGTCCTTCTGCGCCTGCTTGACGTAGGGATCATTGACGTGCTCGTTGAGCCACCGGGCGCTGGATTTTGTGCGTGCTGCCATGGGACTTGGGGGAGACTGATATAATCGGCGGCTTATTGTACCCTCACTCTATTCCTCTGCCGGAGTCACCGGCCAGGACACCCTGTGATTCGCATCACCGAACTGGCGCTGCCCCTCGATTGCCCCCCCGCCGCCCTGCGCAAAGCGATCCTCAAACGCTTGAGTCTCGACGCAACCGATCTGCTGGATTTCACCGTATTCAAGCGCAGCTACGACGCCCGTAAGAAAAACACCGCCATCTCGTTCGTCTACATCATCGATCTGACGGCACGCAACGAAGCGGCCATTCTGAAGCGCCTCGCCGGCGACCGTAACGTACGCCCGGCACCGGACACGAGCTACCACCCGGTAGGCCATGCGCCGGCGAATCTGAGCGAGCGGCCGGTGGTCATCGGCTTCGGACCCTGTGGGCTGTTCGCAGCGCTGCTCCTGGCGCAAATGGGATTCAAGCCCGTCGTCCTGGAGCGCGGCCGGGACGTCCGTCGCCGTACCAAGGACACCTGGGCCCTTTGGCGCAAGAAAACCCTGACCCCGGAATCCAACGTGCAATTCGGCGAGGGTGGCGCCGGCCTGTTCTCCGACGGAAAGCTCTACAGCCAGATCAAGGACCCGAAGTTCTACGGCCGCAAAGTGATGCACGAGTTCGTGCGTGCCGGCGCGCCGGACGAAATCATGTACGTCAACAAACCTCACATCGGTACCTTTCGTCTCACCGGAGTGGTCTCCGCGATGCGCGAGGAAATAATTGCTCTCGGCGGCGAGGTGTGCTTCGAGAGCAAAGTCACCGATCTCCTGCTCGAGGACGGCGGAGTTGAAGGTGTCGTACTGGCGAGCGGCACTACGCTGCGCAGCCGTCATGTCGTCATGGCGCTCGGCCACAGCTCCCGCGATACCTTCCGTATGCTCCATCAACGTGGTGTATTCATCGAGCCGAAGCCATTTGCCGTGGGTTTCCGCATCGAGCATCCGCAGTCTCTGATCGACAAAGCCCGACTCGGCAAATACGCCGGCCATCCCGACCTTGGCGCCGCTGACTACAAGTTGGTTCACCACGCGAAGAACGGTCGCTCGGTCTACAGCTTCTGCATGTGTCCCGGGGGCACTGTCGTGGCAGCCACCTCCGAGCCGGAGCGCGTGGTTACGAATGGCATGAGCCAATACTCGCGCAACGAGCGCAACGCCAATGCCGGCATCGTTGTTGGCATCAACCCGGCGCAGGATTTCCCGGGAGGGCCGCTCGCGGGCATGGAGTTGCAGGAGCACCTGGAGTCGCGCGCCTACGAGTTGGGTGGGCGCGATTATTGCGCCCCGGGACAGTTGGTCGGCGACTTCGTGCGTGGCGTTCCCTCCAACAAATGGGGCGAGGTCGAGCCTTCCTACAAACCTGGCGTGCGTCTCGGCGACCTGGCGACGTCGCTGCCCGGGTATGCGATCGAGGCGATCCGTGAGGCGCTGCCTGTGTTTGGCAGGCAGATCCGCGGCTTCGATCGCGACGACGCGGTACTCACCGGCATCGAAACCCGCACTTCCTCGCCGATCCGCATCACCCGCGACCCCGAGACATTGCAGAGTCTCAACATACGGGGTTTGTATCCAGCCGGGGAAGGCGCCGGTTACGCCGGCGGCATTCTGTCCGCGGGCGTGGACGGCATCAAAGTCGCCGAAGCCGTGGCGAAGAGCATGCTCGCCGCGACGGCGACGGCGCCCGTGTAAATGAAGCTCGACGACCTGAAAAAGCTGCACCAGAAGCGCTATCGCGAGGAGTTGGGATATTTCCTGGTCGAAGGCGAGCACCTGGTGCTGGAGCTGCAAAAGGCGGCTTTGCAAAATCCCGCGCTGAGGCGCTGCGAGTTGTATGTCACCCGTGATCATGCGCACTGGCACACGGCCTTTACGACCCATGTCGTCAGCAACATCCAGATGGCGCAGATCGCGGAGACGAAAACGCCGCAAGGAATCATTGCCCTCGTGCCGCTGCTGCCGGTGGCCGCGCCAATGCCGCGCGCCGCGCGCAACGGCGAACAGGCGATTTACCTGCATGAAATCCAAGACCCGGGCAACCTGGGTACCATCCTGCGCACCCTGGCCTGGTTCGGCAATTTCAGGTGTCTGTTGAGCCCCGGCAGCGTCGATCCCTACAACTCGAAAGTGGTGCGTGCCAGCATGGGCGCGATCTTTCACGTGCCCCTGGAAATGGACATCGAACTGGCCGCCCTGGCTGCCCGCTTCGAGCGCATTGCCTGCCTGGACATGCGCGGCGGCAGCCTGCAAACACCGAGTTTCCCGCAATTCGAGTGTTATCTGTTCGGCAACGAGGCCCGGGGCGTACCCAGGGAACAACTGGCCGCATTTGACGTAACCCCATTCACCATCGCAGGCGGCGGTGCCATCGAGTCTTTGAATCTCGCAGCGGCCGTCAACATGTGCGTATACGAATTGAATCGGCAGCGTGTTAACCTGCCGCCCCCACCTGTCCCAGGAGATGTCCCATGATCGGTTACGTAACACTCGGCACCAACGACATGTCGCGCGCAGCCCAATTCTATGACGAGCTGTTCTCGGTCGTCGGTGGGAAGCGGGTCCATGAAACTGAGAAATTCATCGCCTGGGGTAACGACCCGAAGGCGCCGATGTTGTTCGTGATAAAGCCGGCGGACGGCGGCAAGGCGACCATCGGCAACGGCGTGATGGTTGCCCTGGCGGCGAAGGATAAAGAAGAAGTGAACAATATCTATCAGAAGGCGATTGCCCTCGGCGGCAAGTGCGAAGGTCCGGCGGGTCCCCGCGGCGAAGGATTCTACGCCGGCTATTTCCGCGACGCGGACGGCAACAAGCTCTGCGCGTTCGTCTCGGGTTGATCCGATAAACCGGGAGACGCGGACCGCCGCGCCTCCCGGATACGACAGCTAATATGAAGACACCCGCAGGACTCCAACCCCTCATCGATGACGGCGTAATCGACGAAGTGCTCCGCTCCCTCAAGAGCGGCAAGGAAGCAACCGTTTACGTGGTGCGCACCGGCGCGCAGATTCGCTGCGCGAAGGTCTATCGCGACATGGCGCAGAGAAGCTTTCAGAAGCGCGCGCAATACCAGGAAGGACGTAAGGTGCGCGGCAGCCGCCAGGCGCGCGCCATGAGCAAGAGCACCCGCTTCGGCCGTAAAGAACAGGAATCCGCCTGGAAAAACGCCGAAGTTGACGCGTTGTATAAGCTCGTCGCCGCGGACGTCCGCGTGCCGAAGCCCTACGGCTACTTCAACGACGTGTTGATCATGGAGTTGGTGACGGACGCCGCCGGGAATCCGGCCCCGCGTCTCGGCGAGGTGGATTTGTCACCCGAGCTCGCACTCGACTATCACCAGTTTCTGATCCGACAGATCGTGCGCATGTTGAGCCTCGGCCTCATTCACGGCGATCTCTCGGAATTCAACGTCCTGGTAGCTCCTGACGGCCCCGTCATCATCGATCTGCCACAGGCCGTGAATGCAGCCGGCAACAACAACGCGTTCGCGATGCTCGAGCGCGACGTAAACAACATCCGCAACACACTCGGCCGCTTCGCGCCGGAACTGCTCGAAACACAGTTCGCCCGCGAGATGTGGTCGCTCTTCCAGCAAGGCGAGCTGAAAGCCGACAGTCAACTCACCGGCGTCTTTGCTCGGGATGAATCGCAAACCGACCCGGACAGCGTGTTGGCGGTAATCGAAGATGCGCGCGATGAGGCACGCGAGGCAGCGCTACGGAAGGCACTGGCCGAGGAGACCTAGGAGCTCATCGGGGGGCTCATGCCACGCGCTCAGGGCGCGGCGCATTTCTGACTCGCCTCAGTCGTACTTTCCTCCTCGTCACGCTGGTCGCCAGGCAAGCAGACCGATGGATCCAGCTTCCCGAACAGACTCACGTTGGGGTTGAAGGAGTTCCAGTCGAGTCCGAGCACCGTCTGGACGGTGGCGGTCTGGTTCTGGATCGAGTGCACCAGCAATTCGGCCTGTGAGGTGAACTGGGATTCGCCGAGGCCTTGGAACTGCCCGAACCCGGCGTCCACCGCCAGACCGTTGGGAGCCGCGAACAGGCTCAGCGTCGACTGGACACCCGCAGACGGCAGAGTGGCCGGCCCACTTGCCGAGTCGTGAGGATTGACTGTCTGGGGGACAAACATCCGTAGCGTTTCACCGGGACTTAGCTGCAGCTCCAACGGACGGCTCAACGTGCCGATGTGTCCTGCGTTCGGGTCGGCGCCGCCGGCGCGGAGCTCGGCTGCCTGCGCCGTAATCGTGCCGGAGCCCGGCAACGCGTAGATGTTGCCGCCTGCGGCAAGCAACAAAGTCCCTGATGCCGTCATACTCTGAATATTCAGATCGCCGGTCGCGGTGAGCAGCTCGATATTGCCGGTGTTGCCCCCGGTCGCATGGACGTTCGCGCTGGCCAGCCCCCGGAACTGATTGATGTAAACACCGCCGGCAGTGGAGGTCGCGACGAGATTGGTCACGTCGGTGCCCAGCCGGAGCTTACTGTTAACCGTGGTACCGACCAGGGTTGAAGGGGAGCCAATCGAACGCGCCAGGAGTGTCGCTGTAGTCGCAGTCAGCCGGGTGGTTATGTCACCGTCGTCATCGATGGCGCCCGAACTAGCCGTAAGGGTGGCGTTATTCTGTGCGCTGACGTTGCCTACAGTGATGTCGCCGTTAGCTGCGGCTACATTGACGCTGCCGGCAGCCTGAACGTTCGCGAGCTTCAGCGCGCCTTGCTGACTGACGTAGATGTCACCGGTGCTCGCATTCGCAGTCA
Organism: Gammaproteobacteria bacterium; assembly: GCA_028293725.1. Next base: position 69,132 of record JAQGOE010000236.1, read on the forward strand.
ACGTGTTAATGGTGGTGCTCAAAGACGAAGCGGCGGAACCGATCGACGACGCCTGTACAGAGAGAATTCCTCCCGTCACCTGCGCTCCCGCTCCCGCAGCGATGGCGCCACGGCTCGCTGCGGTTCCCGAGGTAAGCGTGACGTCGCCTGCGCCAGCATTAACATCGCCATTCACCGTAATGCCGCTGCCGGCGCCTCCCGCAGTCAGCGTAATACCAGTGCCGGTGGCTTCGTCGACGACGAGCGCGCCGTTGTTTGTTTGGACGCTAAGCGCGCCACCTGTCGCGGTAGAAGTCAGTGTGACTGCGTCAGATTCATTTATGTACGTACCGCCGTTCGTGCTGGTCGTGTTCAGCGACGCCACGCTGGTTGTCAGAGGATTCGCTGATGTGCCGATGGCCGAGCCCATCGCCGTCAGAGACGCGCCACTGACGTGACTTCCGCCGCCCCCGATGATGGCTCCGCGGCTACCCGACGTGCCGGCGGTTAGGGTCACGGCGCCAGAGGTATCGAGCGTGTTGTTCAAAGTGATGCCGCTGCCGGCGCCGGTAGCAGCCAGAGTCACCGGGCCAGTGCCGCCATTCACAGCTCCGTTTACGGTGATTCCGGCACCCGCAGCGGACGTGGTCAGCATCACTCCATTGCCGCTTGCCGACACGACCGTGAGCGCCCCGCTCGCACCGACATCGAGCAGGCCGCCGGTAGCGCTCGCAGTCAATGCAAGCACGCCAGTGTTATTAACGAAGACTCCACCATTCGTGCCGGTAGCATTCAAAGTCGACGTTGCTGTGTTTAGTGCGGCGCCAGTTGCGCCTACGGCCGTTCCCACTAGGTTGATCGAGTTACCGGTAACGCTGTTGCCCGATCCCGCAATGACGGCGCCACCATTGGTCGCTACGGACACGGCGCCTGTGGTGCTCACCGTGCCATTCAGAGCGATGCTGCCCCCTACGCCACTGGTCGCCAGCGTTATGCCGTTTACGCCACCGGTCACGCCGCCGTTCAACGCAATGTTGGCGCCCGCGCCGCTGGTCGTCAGCGATACGCCGCCAACACCACCGGTCGCGCCGTCGTTCAACGCAATGTTGGCGCCCGCCCCACTAGTCGCCAGCGATACGCTACCCGCGCCACCGTTTACCAGCCCATTCGTCGTCAAGCCATTGCCGTCGCCATTGGTCGCGAGCGTCACTCCGTTGCCGACCGCGGACGTCGCGGTAATCGCTCCATTCGTGGTCTCCACATCAAGCGCACCGCCCGTGGCGACAGCATTCAACGCAAGCGCACCCGTTTGAGCGACGAAAATCCCACCGCTGCTAGCCGTTGCGTCCAGCGAGCTGACGGCCGTATTGACCTTCCCGCCGCTCGCTCCAATCTGCGACGCCGAAATATTGAGATTATCCGCGGTGATCTGATTGCCAGCCCCCGCCACCAACGCGCTGGCCGACACGAGGCTCACGTCACCCGCGCCGCCATTTACGGCGCCAATGAGGGTAATGACGCCACCGGCGCCGCCAGCGTTAAGAGTTACGCCCGAACCACTCGCGGACTCGACCGTCAGTGGGCCGTTGGTGGTCGTCACCATTAACGATCCGCCGGCGGCATTCGCGGTCAAATCAAGGCCGTCCGTCTCGGCCACGTGGATGTTGCCGTTATAGCTTGTTGCGTTGAGCGTGCCCACTGTCGTGTTAAGCGCAACGCTGCCCGCTCCAATGGAGGAGCCCGCCGCCGTCAGTAGGTTGGCGGTAACCTGATTACCGGTCGCAGTGACAATGGCGCCAGGACTCGCCGCCGTACCCGCCGTCAGTGTGACGTCCGCCGTCGTACTCACCGCGCCGGCCAGGTTGATATTGCTACCTGCACCGTTCGCCAGGAGACTCACATCGGCGGTTCCACCACCAACCGGCCCGTTCACAGTGATATCGCTACCGGCATCCGCGGTCGTCAGCGTTACACCATTGCCACCCGCGGACGCCACAGTGAGCGCGCCAGTATTGTTCACAACCAACACGCCGCTCGGTGCGCTTGCAGTCAAGGCTAGCGCGCCAGTGTTGTTGACGAAACTTCCACCATTCGTGCCCGTGGCGTTCAGCGCTCCGACGGTCGTAATCAGCGGCGCGCTGCCCGTGCCAATCGACGCTCCGGTCGCTGTAAGGGAGCCCCCAGTGATCGTCTCGCCCGTACCCGCCACAATGGCGCCGCTTCCTCCAGTACCCGCCGCAAGCGTCACGGCGCCCGAACCGCCGTCTACGGCACCGTTCAGATCGAGATCCTTTCCGGTACCACCCGAAATCAGCGTCACTCCGGTTCCCGTCGCCGATAGAACATTCAATGTTCCGTTTGTCGTCGCCACGTCTAAGGGGCCACCGGTCGCACTCGCAGTGAGAATCAGATCACCGGCCTGCTGCACATAAAGCCCACCGCTCAGACTCGTCGCATTCAACGAGTTGGCGGCTGTATTCAAGGGGGTAGTGCTACCGCCGATTGCCGCGCCGATGAGAGTTACCACGTCGCCAGCGACGCCGTTACCCGTTCCCGCCGTGATGGCGCCCGGGGAAAGGATCGACCCCGCGGTGACCGATACATTGCCGGAAGTGCTGACACCGGAGTTAATTGCAACGCTACTGCCGTCGCCAGAGGCGCTCACTGACACGGCCCCTGTGCTGGTTACACCTCCGTTCAGAGCGATGTTGCTACCCGCACCGCCGGTTGCGAATGTAACGCCGGCGCCTCCATTCACACTGCCGTTCCCTGCTATGTTGCTGCCGGCTCCGCTTGTACTCAGCGTTACGCCGCCCGCCCGCCCGTCAATGGCGCCGTTCATCGTCAGCGCATTGCCGTCGCCGTTGGTGGCAAGCGTCACCCCATCGCCAACCGCCGACGCCACAGTGAGCGACCCACCAAGCGTCTCGACGTCCACCGGCCCTCCGGTCGCATTGGCGGTTAGCGCCAGACCGCCGCTTGGCGTCACATAGATGCCGCCATTCGTGCTCGTCGCATTCAACGACGTCGCGGTCGCGACGAACGGATTCCCGGCCGCTCCAATCGAGCTGGCCAAAACAGTCACCGCGTCGCCACTGATACTCGCTCCAGTGGCCACCGAAATGACTCCGCCATTCGCCACGGTGCCAGCGGTAATCGTCACGTTTCCGGTCGTGCTCACGGGGTCGTTCAGTACAACGTTGCCACCGTCGCCCGTCGCTGCCAGCGTGACGTCGCCAGCGCCGCCACTGAGGGCACTGTTCACGGTCAGGACTTTACCCGCACCACCAGCAACGAGCCTGATCCCAACCCCGCTGGCCAGCGTTTCGTCGAGGGCGCCGTTAGTGGTCTGCACATCCACGGAACCATTCACCGCGGTCGACTGGACGGTCACATCACCGGATTGCGTAATGTAGGTGCCACCATTTGTACTGTTTGTATCGAGAGAGGCGACCCCCGTGTTGAGCCGCGATCCAACTGCACCGATAGAAGTACCCGTCGCAGTCAGCGTGCTCGCGATAACTTGATTTGTGCCACCGGCAGTGATCGCACCACCGGCCGTCAATACCACGCTCGACCCGCCGTCCACAGTTCCGTCTACGTTCAAATTCTGTCCGGCGCCCGAAGTCAGCGTCACGCCACTTCCCGTCGCCGACGACACCGTCAGCGCACCAGTGCTGGTGGCATTCACCGGTCCGCTGGCCGCGTTGGCCGTCAGAGCCACATTGCCAGTGTGCTGCAGGTAGATCCCTCCACCGCCAAGGCTCGTACTCGTGGCACTCAGAGTCGGTGTCGGCGCCGCGGCAGAGGCCGTATTCACCGCAGCCGTGCTCGTTCCGACGGCGGTACCCGCTAGATTGATCGAGTCGCCGCTGATGCTGCTTCCCGAGCCTGCCGTGATGGCTCCGCCAGCTGTCAGCGTCACTCCGCCGGCGCCACCGGTCACGGCGCCGCCTACACTGATTCCGTTGCCGACTCCGCCCGCCGTCAGCGTTACACCATTACCGCTCGCAGAGTCGACCGTAATGGCTCCGCCTGCCGCGGGTACAACGCCCGTCGCCACCGACACCGCCCCCCCTGCGCTGGCATTCAACTCGAGCGCGCCCGACTGGGTGACAAAGATCCCACCATTCGTGCCGGTGGCCGTAGCGTCTAGCTTCCCAACTGTCGTATTCAGTGACGCGCCATTCGCCCCGATTGCACTTCCCGTCGCCGTCAGGGTATTCGTTGTAGTGATCTGCTCACCCGCGCCCGCCGTGATAGCGCCTGAAGCCGTCAGCGACACTGCGCTGGCTCCAGCGCTCACCGGACCATTCAGGTTGAGATTTTTTCCGGTGCCTCCGGTAGCCAGGGTCACACCGGCGCCCGTCACTGACGATACCGTCATGGCGCCGGTGCTGGTCGCATTCACCGGGCCACTGGCGGCGCTGGCCGTCAGAGCCACATTGCCCGTGTGCTGCAGGTAGATCCCGCCACCGCTAACGCTCGTACTCGTGGCACTCAGAGTCGCTGTCGGTGCTGCGCCGGACGCCGTATTCACCGCGGCCGTGCTCGTCCCGATCACAGTACCCGCCAGATTGATCGAGTCACCGCTGAGACTGCTTCCCGTAGCCGCCGTGATGGCCCCGCCGGCATCCAGTGTCACACCGGTCGCGCCGCCACTCACAGTGGTGTTCGCGCCGACACTGATAGCTCCACCGGCTGTCAGCGTCACGCCACCAGCGCCTCCGGTCACGGCGCCGCCCACACTGATCCCGCTGCTGGTCCCTCCCGCCGTCAGCGTTACACCATTGCCGCTCGCGGAGTCGACCGTAATGCTTCCGCCCAACGCAGACCCTTGGCCCGTCGCGACAGACACTGCCCCCGTCCCACTCGCAGTCAACTCGAGCGCGCCCGACTGACTGACGAAAATCACCCCGTTGGGGTCCGTGGCGGTGACGTCTAACTTCCCAACGGTCGTGTTCAGTAACGCAGCGCTCCCACCGACCGAAGTGCCCGTCGCCGTCAGGGTATTCGTAGTCGTAATCTGCTCACCCGTACCTGCCGTAAGCAATCCGGCAGCCGTCAACGAAACTGCGCCCGTACCCCCGTCCACCGGACCATCCACATTGAGATTGTCGAAACTGCCTGACGTAGACAGCGTCACACCGGCTCCCGTCACCGACGCGACCGTCATCGAACCAGTGGCGGCCACCTGTACCGGACCGCTGGCGGCGCTGGCCGTCAGATTCAAGTTACCCGTGTGAGTCAGGTAAACCCCGCCGCCGCTGGGTGCCGTACTCGTAATATCCAGAAAGGCCACAGGCGCGACAGCCTGAGCGGTATTCACCGTAGCCGTACTCGTCCCGATCTCAGTGCCCGTCAGAGTAATAGTGTCACCGCTGATACTGTTCCCGGACGCTCCCGTGATGGCCCCGGCGGCAGCCAGCGTCACACCGCCCGCACCGCCGCTCACAACACCGTTCGTAATGACACTGATACCGCTACCTGCTCCTCCCGCCGTCAGCGTTACACCGTTCCCGGTTGCAGAGTCGACAATGATGGCTCCGCCTGCGGCAGGCGCCTGGCCCGTCGCCACCGACACCGCCCCCGTCGCGGTGGCACTCAACTCGAGCGCGCCCGACTGACTGACAAAGATCCCGCCGTTCGTGCCGGTAGCGGTGGCGTCTAGCCTCACAACGGTGGTGTTCAGTGCCGCGCCATTCGCCCCGATCGCACTACCCGTCGCGCTCAGATTATTCGTCGTGGTGATCTGCTCACCCGCGCCCGCCGTGATCGCGCCTGAAGCGGTCAGCGACACCGCGCTCGTTCCGCCATTCACCGCACCATTCACATTGAGATTCTTGCCGCTGCCCCCGGTAGCCAGGGTCACACCGGCACCCGTCACCGCCGATACCGTCATCGTCCCGGTGCTGGACACATCCACCGGGCCGCCGGTTGCGGTGGCGATCAGATCCACATCACCCGTGTGCTGTATAAAGATCCCACCGCCGCTACTCGTCGCGGTCAGCGCTGCCTGGGTCCCCCCTGCCGAAACGGTATCCACCGACACCGCGTTGCTCCCGATCGAGACTCCCTGAAGAGTGATCGTGTGACCAGTCACACTGCCGTTCGTTGTCGCAGCGATGGTCCCGCCCGCGGTCAAAGACACCGTCCCCGGACTTGTCACACTGTTGCCGATTATGATGTTGGGGCTGGTCCCACTCGTGGTAACCGTAAGATCTCCACCCACGGAAACGCTATCGAGAGTCAGACTGCCGACCGGACTGGCGGACTGATTTACAGTGAGACTGTGGCTACTGCCGAGACTGACGTCAAGTTGCTTGACGGTGGTGTTGAGAACCACATCGCCGGTCGGAGCCGTCGCATCGAAGACCAAGTCACCGGCATCGAGGGTGAACTGGTGCAGGCTGGCAGATCCCGCATTGATGTCTGAACCGCTCAAGAGCAACGTCGCGGCGGGGTGATCGGTGACCGTGCTACTGGAGCTCAGTATCAGCGTGTTGGGTGAGCCCAGCGGTGTCCCCGCGCGCAGCGCCACCTGCGCCGTATTTCCCGTGCCGATTTGAATCGCGCCGGCTGCGAACTGCGCCGTATTGAGCGCTCCAGGGGACTGCACGATCACGGAGCCAGTGGCAGGGGCGCCGTTACCGAGGGAGATCGCCGCGGCACCCAGCGTCATTCCAACTCCGGCCGGCAAGACACTGAGATTGATCTGTCCATTCGGATCGTTTACGTCAGCAGTGAGCCCAGCCATGCCCTGCATGTGAACCGGGGCTCCAGCGAAGTTGGTGAAGTTCGTCACCGTGCCGATCCGCTCCGCGGCTGTGAGGCTTACGGTGCCTGAGGGATTGTCAACTACGATGCCCGACCCCAGGCCAGTATCGAGAATGGAGCCCGTAGGCCCCGAAGTCGCCGTCAAATTGACTCCGGTGTCGCCCTCTACGGAATCAACGGTGATGCTGCCGCCACTCGCCACATTGGCGGTGTTACCCGCGCCCGATGCGAGGACATTAGTCAGAGTTACGTCGCTCGCCGCGTTGATGAATACGCTGCCCCCATTCGCCGTCGCCGACAGCGTACCGGCGCTGGTGTTGATTGCGTTACCGGAAGCGCCGATCGATCCGCCTGCGGCGAGAGTGAGGGAAGGCGCTGAAATGGTGGCGACGTCGGCATTGTTATGGATCGTACTGCCAGCGCCGGCAGTAACACTCACCAGCTGCCCCGCCGTGATGCTACCGAGGGCCACGCTGCCGGCGGCGTTTATCGTTACGCCGCTCGTACCAGAGTTGAGGACCGAACCGGTCCCCATCGTAATGGCTCCGGGGCTGCTACCACCCGCTGTCGTAAGACTTATTGCACCATTATTCGTGTATATCTGACCCAGGATGTCGATAGTGTTTCCAGCGGACAGCGCCAACCCCGCGCCCGACTGGCCAGGAATCGCGCTGCTCGACCTGGAGTCGATGGCCACCCCACTGTTGAGGGTGATGTTGTCGGTGGCACTCAGAGACACATTGCCCGTCTGCAACAGCGTCTCGATCACCTGGCTTCCTATCGTGACCGCGTCTGTCCCGTTCGCACTCGACGGGTAGACGTTGGTGGGGCTAAACGTGGTGCTGGTGGTAGTGTCTGTCGCTGTGTTGCTACCGTCAATGGTGATGTCCGACGGATCGAGCAGCAGCGTTCCCCAGACCCCATGCGGGGCTGTCAGATTCGCCGCGCCGTTGAATTCCAGCGACTGTTTTCCCGAGACTTCCGCGAAGCCCCCGTTACCCCACAACGTGCCGCCTCGCGCGCTGAGGCTGCCAAAGTAACGAGTAAGATCATTCGACCATACAACGACCCGACCGCCATCGCCCGTTTCACCGGCGTCCGCGTTGAGTGTGGTGCCGGAACTGACATAAGTTTGGCTGGCATCGAGCACATCAGGGTTGGACCCATGTGTATCGCCGCCGATGAGCGCCGTTCCCCCTCCGGTAGCGCCAGAGACATTGACAACTGCGTTGCCCAAAAGACCGACCCGATCACCCAGCACAGCAACAGAGCCACCCGTACTGACCGCGTCACCCGCGGAGGCATCGAGCGTGCCACTCGACAACACGGTACCGCCCGGCCCGAGGAGCTCGATGGTGCCCCCTGAATTATCGATCCGATTCGCGCGAACGATGCCAGAGTTGTTGACGAGATTCTCAAACACGTTCTTCACGGCGCTGGCCGTAAGCAGGACGCGTCCACCATCTGCTATAACCGTGCCACTGTTCTCGACCGCCGACGCAACACCATCGCGATTCGTGACCAGATCGGCACCCACCTCCAGCCGCAACAGTCCATCACCGGCGAGGTCTAACGTTGCCATGCGGCCCGCGGCCAGGTTCACAGTGCCGTAGTCCGCTATGATTGTGCCGGAGTTACTGACACTGCCACCGAGGAGCGTCACCGAGCCGCCCGGTTGAGCGACGATGGTGCCCTCATTCACGACGGCGCCAGGATCATTGCGAGTCGCGGAGAATCGATAACGCCCGCTCGCTGCGTTGAAATCGATCGCGGCGAGCGAACTCACCACCAGCGAGCTCACATTGAGCTGTGCCGTGCGCCCGATCAGCAGCCCGTTCGGGTTGATCAGCACCACCTGGCCATTGGCGTCGATCCGCCCGAAAATCTGGCTCGCGCTCTGCCCCAGGATGCGGTTGAAGGCTACGGACGATGACGACGGCTGGTAGAACCGGACGCTCTCGTTCGACCCGACGTTGAACGAGCTCCAGTTGAGTGTCAGCTGTTGCGAGGACTGATTGATCACCGTCTGGCTGGTCGACGGCGTGGAAATCGATCCCTGCCCTTGCACCACGACGCCGCCCGTCGGGCCTGCCATGGCGGCCGAAGACGCACCGAAGCTCAGTGACACCGCAAAGGTCACCATGGCCGGAGCGGGCGCTCCCGCCCGCCGCCGCGGTGCTCGTCCGACGCGACGCTCAATCTTGCAGGGTCCAATAGCGGTACGACTGTGCATGGTCATGATCCTCAGGCCGGGCGTGCTCAGAAAGACGTCCCTAAGCGGAAATAACACTGTGGGCTGTGCCCGTTGGTCGGGGTGCGATCAGTCAGGTGGGTAGAAACATCCACCCGCGCGAATACTCGGCCGGGCAGGCTGAACTGGATGGCGCCTCCCGCTCCTGACAGCGCGACGCTACTGCTCTGTGAGGCGACGAGCGGCGCGTTGAGCTCGCCGTTGGCGTAGTCCACGAACAGAGAGAACTGCAGAATATCGCCCCAGGTGCGGCTTCCCGGTGCCGGCCGGCTCGCGAAGCCCGGAGCGCCGATGACGAACTCGAGCGACGCGACACCGCCCTTCTCAGCCAGCGTCTCCGAAACCGAGTAGGCACGCACGCTGTCGGGTCCACCCAGGGAAAATTGCTCGAGCGAAACCAAGGGGTCGTGCGTGTACTGGCCGTCCACCCGCAACACTAACGAGGTGTACTGAGTGAGCCGCTGCAGGCGTTGCATCTGCAGATTGAATTTGTTGAACTCGCCGGATGCGCCGAGCCGGCTGGAGTGCGACGTTGCCGCCGCGGCCGGGTCGTAGGCATCGAGCGCGCCGAGCAAGCCATTGAAGCCGTGTGTGTAGGAGAACAGAACAGTGTCTACACCGCGGAAGCGGGTATCGACGCGCTCCCATTGAGCATCAATGCGTGCCGTCGTGAGCTTGTCGTCATACACGACCGAAGGCGGTGAATCGAATGTCGCGCTCTTTACATTGAAAGCAATGCCAATACTGGCCGAGCCGAGACGTGTGCGATCGAAGTCGTGCCGGTACCCGAGTTCATCAACACGTGTCTTTCCGTTGCTCTTTCCTGTGGTCACGGCAGCCGCTGCGGCGCCTACGTCGTACTGATTTGTCAGGTGAACGACGTGCAGCGAATCGTTCGGGCTGAATACGGGTATCTCGTAATCGACACCGCCGTAAGCGCCATGCGAGGCACCACTGGACGAGCCTGTGGCATACAGACCCGTGAGCTTGAGACGATCCGCCATGTGCAGAGGGTCGTTGATAGTCAGCGTGAGCTGCACGCGGTCCTGACCGGCGAACTGGGTACCGTAGTTGTCGAGTACGGTCTCGATTCTGAAGCGCTCCTCGCTTTGCACGCGGAGCGTGAGGTCTGTCGTCCCGACGTCAGTTCCGGCACCGAGCACGCCGAATGCGGTGATACCCGGGTAGTTCGTCAACGTGAGCAGCGCGGACTCGATGGAATCCTTATCGACTGGCGCGCCGATGAGCGACTTGAACGGCCGCTTCAGAGTCGACGCCGGATACTTCTTATTGCCCTCGACGCGTACGCTGGCAAGCTTACCTTCCAGCACCTGCACGACGACGACGCCGTCCGCCACCTTTTGGGTCGGAATGAACGCCTGCGCCAGGATGTAGCCATGCTCGTCGTAGTACGTAGCGACTTTCTTGGCGACCTCCTGGAGTTGATTGATCGAGAAGCCTTGCGCCGGCTGTGTGGCGCGGGCGGTATCGAGGATCGCCTGCGCATCGGCTACCTGGACATGATGTTTGGGTCGGTTGACGGCGCCTTGCAGCTTGAACGCCTTCACGAAAACCCGCGGCCCCTCTTCGAGCCCGAGCGGGCGATCGTACATCCGTGGGATGTCGAACAGCTCACCTTTGCGCTCGGGAGGCTGCACAGCGGGCTCGACACGCGGGAGCGCACCGCCTGGTGTGGCGCCCGGTGGAACCTGCGCGGCCAGCGGCATGCAACATGACCCGAGCAACGTCGCTAGCCAGAAGTCCGGACGTCGCACGAAATTTGGTTTCATTATCCGCACTTCTTATTAACCCTCAAATCGAACCGCTGCGGCGAGTTGCTGTTACGGCAACTCGCGCACGATCCGGAAACCTGTTGTTGCATCGCGTGTGTTGATCGACAAACCTTCACGCATGGATAGACGGAGCCGTGTTGCTCCATCGGTATATGAGCCACCGCGCACCACGTGGAGAGCGACCTGCGCTGACTTCACCGCGGATCCATCACTCGGCGCACCGACGAAATTCTGAATCCAGGAGTCGTCGACCCACTCCCGAACATTGCCGACGGTGTGCAGGAGCCGGAATGCATTGGCATTGAAGCTCTGACTGCGGCGCGCGGCGGCGGCCTGCTTGGTCAGACCGGAAAACTGCGCATCTGTCGCCGACAACGCGTCACCGGTCGGAAACAATCCTGTCCGACCCGCACGAGCCGCGTACTCCCACTGCGCTTCGGTGGGAAGGCTATACCGGTGATGCGTAACTCCCGACAGCCACTCCGTGTAGGTGCGGGCGTCATCCCAACTCACATTCACGACGGGATAGTCGTCGCCAGCCCAAGGTTGCGGCGCGCATGGTCGCTTCGCCTGCTCACAGTAGTGCTTGAATTCGCCTTGCGAGACCTCGTACACCGAGATCGCAAACGGCTCATGGATTGTCACGTGATGAACCGGCTGTTCTTCCGGTGCCGCGGTACTGCCCATGTCAAACGACCCTGCCGGGATCAGTGCCAGCAGCGGACCCTCAACGCCCGGCGGCAGCGTGTCGTGACACAGGGGGCGACGCGATCGAATCAAGTCGATACGGCAGGTGGTCTCCTGGGTGTCAGCACCCGAGGCGGCCGCGGTGGCACTCGCGGCCGCAGCCACCGGGGTGATAGCAGCCGCGCCCGCAGCGGAACCACCCGCAACATCCTGGCCGGCCGGCAGCGGCGAATCGGAGCCGCTCCCTGTTGGCGTGGTCCCCGGCGGCGGCGTGATCCCCGCCGGCGCCGTGAGAGGATGCCCCATCCCCGCCCCACGCCGAACACCCGCCGCGGCAACATCCCCCCGCGCCCCCTCCGTAGCGCCCGCGGGCGGCGGAGGCGCCGGCAACGGCGCGATATGCAACGCCGAGTCAGGCGAGTTCAAATCGATGCCCACAGCCACAGCAAGTGCTGCCAGCGGGCTGTTGTCCGCGGTCAACCGTGCCGGCGCGAGAGCCTGTTGCTCCTTGAGACGCGCGCGCAGTTCATCGATGAAGCGTTGGAATCGAGCCTCGTGCGTCGCCGCTGCAATCTGTGCCCCACCGACTTCCAGAAGCGACGCATTGAGCGTGGCCAGGCGCCCGTCACTCCAATCGCCCCGATCGATGAAGGAGCCCACCAGATCGAGAATCCTATTCAACCCCTCAGCGGTCGCCCTCGATCCGGGAGCTCCGGCCGCGCCGCCATCCGTGACACTGTCGGTGCGCGAACCCGTGCGCCCAGCGTCTCCCCCAGGACTTCCGCCCAGAAGCCGACTCCCACGCAGCGCCCACAACCCGGCTAGTACGACCACAAGCACGACTGCGACAGCCGCGATCGCAATGGCACCCTTGGGTACCCCCTTCGATTCCGGCTCATTCGTCACAGGGGTGGCGGGCTTGGGAACCGCACGCGGCTGCGTATTCTCCAACACCGCCAACGCAACACCGCCGTTAGGGACAAGCGACTCCAGCAGTGGGGCACGCAGCGAGCGGTAGGTAGCCAAGTCAAGGCGCCCGTCATGGTGATCGTGGGCGAGCTGACGCAACCGTGCCGCAACGTCAGCGCTCATGGGAGCTCGCGGATCACGCGCAGGCCCGTCAGCGAATCACCCGCATTCGCGTGCGGACGTTTCGAGTCCGGCGTACACGATGACATGTTGTCACTGAACGCGCCGCCTTGAGCGAGCACCGCGCCACCCGACACGACCCACTCTTGGGCGTTGCCAAGCGTGTTGTACAAACCCCAGCCGTTCGGACTACCCGACTGCACGGGCTCGAGTGCGACTCCGCGGACTTTCTTCCCGCCAATCTCCACAAGACAGTTCACCGAGTTCACGTCGGTACTGCCACCCTGAGCAGTGACGGCGTAAGTCCATTCGCCATCTGTCGGCAGTCGATACACCGCACCGGTGACTTGCGAAAGCCACCCGACATACGCGCGTGCGTCCTCGATTGAGATTCCGGTCGCGGGATATTCAGGCGCGCCCGCGGGCGGCGTGCAGTGCCCGGCCCGCGAGCAGTAGGCCGCATAATCAGCATTGCTGACTTCCGTGCGACCGATCGCGAGCGGCTTCGCAACACCACCGCCGGCCGGAATGACCACGAGGTCCGGCCCACGCCCGCCGCCATCGAAGGTGTCGTAGCAGACGGCCTGCTTACGCTTGCCGTAGCCCGCTAGTCGATCGGCGCATGGAATTTCAGATGGCAGGCGCGCGGTCCCGGCCTGCTCGCTGCCCGGCTGGCCCGGGCGCGACATCGCAAGCCGGCTGTTGTTTTGCCCGCCGGCACGCGACGCAGACGAAGTGCCGCCCGCGGCTGCACTGCCCTGGCCACCCGCACCGCCGGCGCCCGTACCCGTGCCACCACCAGGCGCGGCGCCAGCTGTTGCGCCGCCGGCCGCCCCAGCACCCGCTCCGCCGGCTCCAGTGCCACCAGGCGCAGCACCACCCGCTCCAACGCCACCGGCACTTCCATCGGCAGCCCCTGCCGACGACCCGGTCGAGTTAGCACCCGTCGTCCCCTCTCCGCCCCCGGGCGCCCCACCTTGCGGAGACGCCGACCCCACCGGCGCATGTTGAGGAGCCGCCTGCGGCTGCAACAAACTCTTCACCGCAGCCTGATCGCCAAAGACATCCCGCGCGAGATTGGTGAGACGCTGAATCACCGACGCGTCACCCGTGGCCCGAATACGCGCCACGAGATCACGAGCGAGCGTTTCTTTTACCGCCGCAGCCTCACCCGCATCCTGGCGACCCAGCCGATCCAGCTCGTTGCGCGTCGATGTAGCATCGATCGCGTTCCCGGACTTCAGCGTCTGGTCGAGAGACAGATACCGCGCGTAACGCTCGCTTGCCGACGCAAGATCCTGCAATTCTGGCGCGACCTCCTTCGCGTGCCCCGTGAGGCTGACGGCATTCGCGAAACGCCCATCCTTCGCTGCATTCGACGCTAGACGAAGATAGGCGCCTCCGATCGCCGCAGGAGCCTGCACAACAATGAAGCCGTCGTTCGCGTCCGGATTCGCACGTAACTCCTGCAACGACGCCAACGCTTCGTTGACCTCGTTCGCACTGGCCTGCACCAGTAACTTCGTCCGTAGCGCATCGAGTTGCGCGAGGTGATTGCGAACCTGTGCCGCGGTCTCCTGCGCCGTACGAGCATCGGCCAGCAACTTCGCTTCGGTCGCAAGCTCCGTGGACTGCGGCGCGTACGCGCGCACCTGTTCGAGCATTCGCCCGGCTTCCGTCAGGCGTTGTGAGCCGCGGAACGCGCGGGCCTGCGCAAGATAACCCTCCGCAGCCCGGGTCTTGACGCGTGTAACGAACGCATCGTTCTCCGACACATAAGCCGCAAGTTGGCGCAACTCGCGGTCGAGCTGCGTAGCCCACGCGGCGTCCAGCTTCTGATCCTTGAGGAGCGCGTCGATGCGCGCCTCGATCTGCGCGGCCGCGGCCTGCTGCGCTTCGAGCGCGCCTCGCACTGATGCCAGTTTCTGCCGCTGTTGATCGACGAACGAGACAGGCAACAGATCTGCATAACGGGCGATGAGCTCGAGCGCCTGCGCGTACTGACCCGCACTCACGAACTGCGCTGTCTGCGCGCTCACACCTCGCTGGGTGAGTTGTTGGACGCCACTCAGCACCTGGCTTTCAGGCGCAATTGAGCGCAGTTCTTCGAGCTCGGCGCGTTTTCCATCAACATCCGCAAATGCAGCCTGCGGCCCAGCGAGTGCGGCGAGAGAGCTCTCCAACGACTGCCGCCGCGCGACCAACTGTTGAGTTCCCACAGCACGCCGCACCTGGTCCCGCAGATCGGTGAGCGTCGTATCTCCCGAATCGAACGTCAACCCTGCCGTGACGAGAGCCTGCGCGAGGGTCGCGTTTCCAGCCTGCAGCGCGTGGCGCGTCTGCTCGGCAAAGGCTCCGGGCAACCGCGGATCGCTCAATAGTCGGTTCTGCGCATCGATCTTGCGAATGGCGGCGAGTGCCGTGCCAATGTTCGGCACACCCTGTACGTCGAGCAGCACCCCACGCTTGAGGTACTCGTCGAAGCGGTCACTCAAACGCTTGATCTCATCGTTCTCGCGCGCGCTGAGCCGATCCTGCAGATCCTTCACGGCAAGTGAGTCCGGCAGAAACGCCTGCAGCTCTCCGAGCAGCACCCGCGCCCCGGGATAGTCAGGAGTCGCCTGACCGGGCTCGGTGGCCATTTCGATACGGCGCTCGAACGCCTTGATGAGGCCAGAACGGGCGCTCTCGTTGAGTAGGATGGCAGCGCGCTGGTCCGGAGTCATATCACGGAGCTGCTGCACCAACGCATCGAGCCGGGCTGCCTGCGCAGTCGCCAATGAATCGATGAAAGCCCGCTCACGGCGCTTCGCCATGTAGCTCGGCACGAGGAAGCCCGCTACGACGAGACCGATCACCACAACCGCCGCAATACCAATGGGCGCGGCAGACCGGCGCTTCTGCGGGAGGAGCTCGCTTAGGAACTGCTGCGCGGAGGCCGTGCGGTTCTCCCGGTCGAACTGCAGACCATGTTGAATCGCGCGCCATTGATTGCGTTTCAGTCCACGGGGCCGTTTGGCCACCATGTGCTTGTCACGTGCCTCTACCGCGGACACACGATTGAACGGGTGTTTTCCGGCGAGTAATTCGTAAGCCACGCAGGCTATGGCGTAAACGTCATCGCGCGAGTCGGGCTCGAGCCCTTCGATCATCTCGCAGCTCGCGTACGTGGGAGTCAGCGCACCCAGCGTCCCGGGGTCGAACAACGTCGTAGAGCCCGACACGTTGTCGGCTCGCTTCGCCGCGCGGGCGATGCCGAAGTCAAACACCTTCACCACCCCCTCCCGGGTGACGAACGCATTCGCCGGCTTGAAGTCGGAATGCACCACGCCCTTATCGTGTGCGTACGCCATGGCGCGGCACATGTCGCGCGTGAGGCGCAGAGCCTCGGCGACTTCGAGACCACTGCTCTCGTTGTCGCGAATGATACGGTCGAGCGACTGTCCCTCCAGCAGCTCCATGACCATGAACACGTTGCTGCCGTCACGATCGAAGTCGTACACGGTGACGACGTTCGCGTGGGCGAGTTGTTGCGCCTTGCGACTTTCGCGCTGGAGGGCCTTCAACGACTCGGGGTGGCGGCGGAACTCGTCGTTCAGCAGTTTGATGGCGACCCAGGGGTTACGGTCCTGCGCTTCCTCCTTGCGCAGATCGCGGGCCTTGAACACGATACCCATGCCCCCGCGACCGAGCTCTTCCTCGAGAACGAAGCGCTCCTTGACGACGCTGCCGCTGCTGAGCCGGACACCCTCCGCGACAAAACGGCCGAGATCGCTCCAATTCGAATTGGTGGGTCGGGACCCCGTGGGAATGCGGGAATCCGTAGGGACACGCGGATCCGGGGGGACACTCGAATCCGTCGAGGCAGGGGCGGGAATAACAGGCGGTGGCGCGGAGCTAGGCGCGCGCGGCGCGCGAAACTGAGTCTTCTCCGCGTCTTCGCCGGCCGCGTCAGCACCACCGGCCGTGGCCTGCGACGCCGCCCCAGGCGCACGAAACTGTGTCTTATCCTGCGCCCCACTCGCCCCCGGCGCAGCAGTCGGCACGACCTGTACGGTGACCTGCGGCTGACTCTGTTGAAACGCCCGGATCGCCTGCGTAAGCGAGAGATACGTGCTACCCGCAATACGCCCGCTGCGATAAAGCGCCTCGACCAGCGCTCCATGGGCCGCCGCCAGATGCGGCTGACGCGCGAGACCCAGATTGAGCTCGCGCTCGACGCCACTCAGTTCGAGTTTCCCCTCGGCATACGCATCGAGAGCTTTGCGAAAGTCACTCATAGTCCTGAAAACTGCACGACGATGACCGAGACGTTGTCACTGCACCTGCCACTCAACGCCTGTTTCATAAGTGCCTTGCACGCGCCTTCGGGATCGTTACCGGTAAGGTGATGTTTCATGTCAGCATCCGACAGTTCCCTGTAGAGACCGTCGCTGCACAACAGGTACCGATCGTGATTGCGCAACTCGCGCAACTCGATATCGAGGAACAAATCCTTGGAACCACCCACTGCTCGCGTGATGACGTTCGACGACACGGCCTCGGTCGACCCGCCAACGTCGAGCATTTCCTGCTCTTCGCTGTGATCGTGTGTGATCTGTTCGAGCGTGCCTTCGCGGTTGCGGTACGCGCGGCTGTCTCCCGCCCAGATGCTGAGGCAGTGCCGCTCGAGCGCCAGCAGCGCGACGAGCGTGCTGCCGCTCATGCCGGCCTGGTTATCGAGCGATGAGCGATACAGCCGATCGTTCACCCCAATCAGCCGATCTTCCACTTCGTTGAGCAGCGCGCTTGGCGACGTGTGGCGCGCGAGGCCCGCAAGCGCCTCGACAATCATCGCACTCGCGACACCGCCCGCGTTGTGCCCGCCCATACCGTCGGCCACTACCCAAAGACCGACATCGGGCCGATCGAGCACGGCATCCTCATTTTCGCTGCGTACATTGCCCTTCGACGTCGCGGACGCCGAGCGCCAGGAGAAGCCGATCCGACCTTGTGGCTGTGCTGACACGGCGCTCACCGCTGCCTGCGCAGGCGTGCGTCGGCGACGAGTTTCTGCAGGTGTTCGTTATAAGCGCGTGCGAACTCCTCGCCGAAGAGCAGCTGGAAGTGCGCCTCGCGGTCGCGATCGATCTCCTCAAACTGCGCGCAGTACATTTCCCAGTACTTCGTCTTGTTATTGCCAAGAGGGAGCACGGCCGTGCGCTTGCGCTTGCGCTCGTAGACTTCCTCGAGTTTCTGCGGATGCAGAGCCGCGAGCAGCGCGTTGAAACCCGCGCGGATGCCGGCGAGGACAGCCGTTTGATGGAACGTCACATCGTCGAAGCCCTCACGGAAGGCCTCCACGGGGTCCAGGTCACCTGGGTTACGCCTGACGAACAGCTTATGAAAGGCGTCTTCCGCGGTCGGCGCGAATTTGAGGGGGTTGTTTTCGACCGGCTTGATGCTCGTGGTGGGCAGGCGGAAGCTGTTTTTCACCTGCGTGCGGGATCTCAACACCTCGAGCAGTCCCTGCACGGCGAGCCGGGCCACGTCCTCGAACTGCTGGTGAGTGGCGGAGTCCGTGGGCGGCGCGGCAACTGGCGCGGCCTCGCGACCCAGCGCCGCGAGCGGATCGACTGTACCGAGCCCCGCCGGCGGCACTGAAGACAACACCGTATCGAGCCCCGACGGCGGGGGTGCCACGACAGTACGCGCCGCTATTTCGGCAGGCGCGCTCGGGATGAGTTGGACAATGATCTCGTAGTCACCAATAAACAGCCGGTCGCCGTCGCACAGCGGCTGCGGATCGGACCGCGATACCGCCTGATCCGCCGAATTGATGAACGTGCCGTTCGAGCTCTTGTCCTCGAGATAAAATACACCGCCGCGCGCGGTAACGATCGCGTGACGGCTGGAGACGAAGTTCTGCGCATCCGGCAGCACCCAGTCGTTGCCGGCAACACGACCGATGGAGCCGCCGCGTTCGTCGAACACCTTGTAGGCGGTCGGACCGAGCGCGGCCCCCTGCTCACTCACGATACTCAGGGCGAGCAACATCTACAGGCCCTCCCCTGCGCCCACCGTGGCCCAATCCGCCGTTGCCCAGTGACCGGTCAGCATCGCAACGAATGACGGCGCCTGGGGCAATCCCCGTGTAGCAAGCCAACTGGGCGCCAGGGCGCTCGAGCCCTGGGTCCACCAGATCGCAAGCGGCTGCAACGCGCGGCTCAATTCGCGAGATGCGAAAGCATTCACGGCAGTCTGTAAGGAGTCCGCGGCGGCAAGCGGGAACTGCCAGCGCGCAAAAACGCCCGGAAACTCACTATCGCGCAGTCGCCCCACCATGTGCGAGGACTCTCCATGACCATCCATATCCAGCCGCTCACGCAAAAGAGCGATTCGCTCATCGAAAGTGTCGAAGTCGAGGGCCTGCGCCTCGAGAGCCTCGAGCACCAGGGACTCCGCGGACTCGAACCAATCCCTATTCCCACAGGCCACTGCCAATGGGCACTCATCCGCAGCCAGTTGCGCAAGCACCGTTAACGGGAAATAACGCCCGACTCGATCCACGCTCGGCACGAGAATTCCCGCGTAGGTGCCCTCACCGCAGACTCCGGAAGCCAACACGAACCGCCACACCGGAGCGGTCAGATACGTCTCGAGCCAGGAATCCCGTAACCGCTCGCGGCTCTCGTGAATACATTCCTGCAGCCACGCATCCCACACGTCGACAAAGTCCTGCGGCGCGCGTCGTTGCAGAAAGTCGCCTCTGCAAGGCAACTTTCCATAGAGACCGACTTCGGTAAGCGGGCGGCTCACGGCGCAATCCCACAGCGAAATCCGGTGATCTCATCACGCACGAACGGATTTCGAATCGACGTGGCATCGAGCAACATCCGCATCGAATGCGCACCAGCGGCAAAAGTCACTTCCACGCGGGTGTCGGAATCCCGCTTGACCTGCGCCTGGTCGAGCGCGCGGAACCAGGCCCAAGGACCCTGTTTTACGAATCCGGGACCGCCGTTACCGCGCTCCTCGAAGGCCACCGCGGCCTGCCCCACGGCCCCGCCAGGCCACGCCATGGTCTTGCTCTGCACCGGACCGTGTCGATATTCGAAAGGTTGTCCGTCGAGATCGAGCGAGAAGCGCGTCGCGGCCGCATCGAGCGTATCCGGCGTCAGGTTGAAGTGTGCTTCCGGTACCTGGGCTCCGGCTTTGAAGAAGAGATCCCGGATGCGCTGTGCCTGCTCGAACTGCCGCAGCAACGATGCTGAGCCGCCAATAGCCGAGGCACCCTCGCGCCAACGCCAGGGAGTACGCGACACATCGACCAGCGCGGCAAGGTTGTCCCGGAAGAATGATTCGAACACGCCTCCGTATCCGAACACGTGACCGAAGTCAGCGAGCGGTACGTCATTAGTGCTGGCACGTACCAGTGGATAACGGCCATCGACGAGTTCGCGACACTCGCGTGCGACCTGCTCTTCATAACGTCGGGACAGCTCGTCGCGCGCCTGCCCCACGGTGAACGACGTACCCTTCGCGCCAATCTGGGCCACCATCGTGCCAACGGGCGCCGGTAGCAGTTTCGCCTGTTCTTGCAAGCTCTGCAGCGCACCGGACTGCCCGGACTTCGAGAGCGCATCGAGCGCGCTCACGGTACCGAGACCGCCACCCACGGCCTGAAGTTGCTTGTAGGTTTGGCCCAGCGAGGCCAGCAAGGCGTCGATCGGAGCGGCGCCAGGCGGCCCCTGCGTGAGCGCACGAATGGACTCGAAATGCTTTGCAACCGCGGTGCCCGGAGCATCCGTACCTGGCGGGGGCGCCCCGAGCACACTGGAGAGTTGCGCCGCCTTAGCGGACAACGCTGCGCTCGCAGCCTGTACCGCGCCGGAGGCCCCCGTCGGATCGGGTGCCGGCGCCAGTAGGTCGGTGTTGGTCCCAACCGCCACGAGATAGCCCTTCAGCGGAGACGCTGGACTGGACAGAACACCGAGCAACTCAGCGAGGGCATGCCCATCCGCTGCCGGCCGCAGCTTGATGTCCTGCAGGACGGCATCCCAAACACGAATATAGTCCTGCTCGTATAGGTTGAGCATCTGATAAGTCAGTGCGCCACTGTTGCGCACATCGAGCAGACTGCCGCCGAACACCCAGGTGTCCGCGGCGAATTGCTCCATCACCTTGTACTTGCCCGTTGTGTTGATCTCCCGAAACACATCGCGCGTGTAAAGGGCGGGCACCGGATTGGAAAGAGGCGCGCCGCTGGCTCGGACGAGGACCTGATCGGCGCCGGGGCCGGAGGTCAGATCCAATCTGAGCGCCCGCTTGGTGTCGGTCGCGTACTCCAGTCTCAGACGGCTATACATCAGCACCGGCAATGAGGCGGTCCGCAGCGCGGAGCGCGCCTGCTCCACGAGCTCGGTATTCGGGGGTATCGAGCTCACACTGTCCTTGGTCGCCAGCAGTTGCGTGAAATGCGTGCCGAGGCGTTGGTGCGTAGCCTCATCGCTTGGGTAGAGGCGTTGTAGCTCGACTTCCGTGAGAAACCGCAATTGCTCGGGGTCCCGATGACCGCTGTCCCCGAGCATCAGGTAACCCTTGAGATATTCGTAGAGCCTGTCGGGGGCCGCGACGCTGGAGCGGATTTGCGTGGAGAACTGCGAAGCCAACACCGGCAACAGCACACCGTTGAGTTCGCGCAGATAAGCATCGTGCGCCGCCTCACCCAGTGCACCGCCACGATACAAACCCATGCGCATACGCCAGGGAATATGGTCATCGTATTGGTTCGCGGTATCCGACACCGCTCGCAGGGCGTCGAGCCGCGGTAGAAGCGCTTCGGGCGGCAGCGCCGCCGCGCCTACAAGAGGTCGCGTCGCGTCGAGCGACTTCGCGCCCGCACCCACTTGGTCGATGTAACTGGCGTTGGCCTGATAGCTGACCGCGAGCCCGAGTACACCGAGGACGAGAATCGCAGCGCATGCCAGGTAGGCCGCGCTCCCCAATACAATTTTCAGGAACTGCAACCGTCTATTGATTCCCGCCAAGCCCGATTCCCGGAAAATGACGTTCTTCAGCAACCTCTCGATGAAATACGCCTTACCCCGGCCAGCAGCGGCCGGCGCTACATGACTCGTGACACCGAATGCGCGGGCGACGGCGCCAAGCACCCGATCTACGGGTGTCCCTTCTTGTGTTCCACTCGTGAAGTACACGCCCCGCAGGAGAATCTGGTTGTCGAAGCCCGTTGTGGTGAAGACCCGCTTCAGCAAATCGTTCAACAATGGGCCCACAGCCGCCATCTGCTGCGGAAACGCCAGAATGGCCACGCGGCGGCGTGTATCACGCTCACGCTCCATGCGACCGAGCACGTGCTGCTGCAACCGTTCCAGCAGACGGGAGAACTCCTTCTCAAACAGCTCCGGCGCCCGACCTGACTCGGTGGATTCGATGGGAAACGTGGTTCCCCACACCTGCCCACGCCCGTCCTGCCCGAGATCGTCAAAGAATTCCGCGAACCCCGCGACCAGGTCGCACTTCGTCACGAGCACATACACCGGTACGGCAATGCGCAGCGTCTGGGAAATCTCGTCGAGTCGTGTACGGATCGCGGCTACATGCCGCTCGCGCTCCTTTTCATCCGCGGTGAGCAGATCCGACGCGCTCATCGCAACGATCACGCCATTGATGGGCTGGCGGCTGCGAAATTTCCGCAAGAGTTGCAGGAACGCGACCCAGCCGGCGCCATCGGCGCTGGCATTCGAATCCTGGGTCGTATAACGGCCGGCAGTGTCCAGCAGAATCGCCTTGTCCGTGAACCACCAGTCGCAGTTGCGTGTGCCACCGACACCGCGCAACGCGTCCTTACCGAACTGCTGCGCCAGTGGGAAATTCAAACCTGAGTTGGCGAGGACAGTGGTCTTACCCGACCCCGGCGGGCCGATGATCACGTACCAGGGCAATTCGTATAAGTTCGCACTGCCCTTGCGCTTGGACTTCTTGAGCGCCTCGATGGCGTCCTCGAACCGCTTGCGCAACTGGGCTGCATCGGCACCACCCGCACGGGACGCGGCGGGAGTCCGGTTGCCTCCTGCCGCCGCCGTGTCACCCGGGGTAGAATCACCCCCTGACTCACTCCCTCCATCTTGCCCAACAACTTCCGCGGCGATCTTGTTGCTGGCCTGCGAGCTGCGCAGCTGGCGCAACGTCATCACGATCGCCCAGATAGCCACCAGCACGAGAATCGCGATCAGCCGCCCTACCACCCCCTCGAGCGGCTTGTGGTCGGCAAAAGCGAAATACGGGCCGGCGAACCACAGCAGCACCGCGAGCAGTGCGAGGCCGATCAGGCCGAGGAAAATACGACTTTTCAGGATGGCCAACACGTTAGCCTGCCCTGCGATGGATGATTTCCACACGCCGATTGCGTGCACGATTCGCCGCCGCATCGGCGGGCAGATAGCGCGGTTCGAGCGCTCCTTTTCCCGCGGCTTCGATGCGCGAGCCGTCCGTCACGAAACCACGAATCAGGTTGGCCACCTGCACGGCACGCGCCCGCGAGAGCTCGTAGTTATCCTTGAACCGCAGCGAGCGCAGCGCCTGGTCGTCGGTATGACCTATCACCAGGATGCGTCCAGGAACACTGTTGAGCGCAGTAGCCACCTCGTGCACGAGTGTCTCGTAGCTGCGATTGATGCTCGCGCTGCCGGAAGCAAACAGGTCGGTCGCGGTGATTGTTATGAGCGTGCGCTCGCCGGACTCCTCCACAGAGAGGCGTCCGCTCGCGATCTGTGATGCAAGTAACTCACGCAGGCCGCTGGTTGGTGTGCCAACCGGTGGCGGCGCGACGGGGTCCAGCGATTCGAGACCAACGCGTGCCAGCAGCGCGCTCACCGGCTCGGCCCGGGTGCTCAACTTTGAATCGAAGTAGATGTAGGAGCCGACAAGCAACACCAGGCAGGCCGATGCGACGATCCACAAAGGCACGAAGCGCATCACCGCATTGCGCCGGTCCTCCACGCCCTTCCAGCGGGGTGAAAGCTCGGTCTCCACGCTCTCTCGCAGACCTTCGATACGTCTGTAGAGCGTCTCGCGAATTTCCGCGAGGCGCGCGGCGCCACGGTCATCCAGCCGGTATTTCCCCTCGAACCCGAGCGCGAGACACACGTATAACAGCTCGAGTAACACGAGGTAACGTTGCGGCTCGCTCGAAACACGCTCCAGGATCTGGAAGAACTTCTCGCCACCCGCCGCCTCGCGGTGGAATGTGACCAGAAGCGACTGGTTCGACCAGTTGCCGTCAGCACCCCACGGCGTGTTGAGAACCGCCTCGTCGAGGACGGTGCACAGCGCGTAACGGGCGGCAAGCACGTCTTCGGGCGGAACATCAGCCTGCCGCGCACGATCCTCGAAGGACCGCATTTCCTGGATCGCCTGCCGACGCAGGCTCTCGATGTCGGCGTTTGCGATCTGGCCACGCAAGCGACCCGCGAGCACGAGCAAAGGAACCGCGGCCTGCACCAGGGGGTTGGTGCTGGCCTGAGAAAAATCCGACAGCGGTGTGAATGAAGCAGCTTGCGGCGGCGCTGCCGGCGCGCCCCCCGACCACGGCGCAGCGCTCGGCCCAGACGCCGGCCCGTCCGCTGCCGGCCAAGGCGCAGCGCCAGGCGCGGATGCCTGTCCGCCCGACGGCGGCGCCTGTCCTGCCCCCGCCGCTGGCCCGGGCCGCCGCCCCGCACCCGGCCGCGGCCGCAGAATCGTCGCATCCCGCGGCGTGAGATCGTCCGGTTTGTCCTGACTCATGGCGCAATGCCTCTCATGCCCGGATCGCCCACAGTTCCATGGCGAGATTCGGGAAATCCCCGGACTGGTGAATCGCGATGCCGCCCGAGCCCTTGAGTCCGCGCCACAAGTCGCTACTGCGATCGAGCTCGAAGTACGCAAAGCCCGCGTGATACGGAATCTGTCGAGGAGCTACCGCCATGGCCTGCAGTCCGACGCCTGGCAACTGCAGATTCACCAGGTCACGAATCTTCTCCACCGGCCCGATCTTCAACTGCGCCGGGAAACGACGTCGCAACTCCTCCGGAGGCACGTCCGCCCGCGCGGCCAACACGAATGCCGCGGAGTCGAACAGGCTCTGGTCCGCGACGCTGCCCACGCTGATACCGAACTTCTTGTGAGCGAGCGGAATGGGAATGGCGTTCTGCTCCATCACCACGCTCAAACAGCCACGCAAAGCGTTGATCACTGGCTCGAAGCTGCCGCGCAGCGCATCGTGTTTGTAGGTCGGAAACTGCGGCGGACGTCGTGTGGTGGTCGTGAGCGTGGAAAGCTCACCCGTGATTTCGAGCGTGAGCCGATAGAGATCTTCCGGGTGAAGCGCGGGACTGGACGCCAGGTGCGCCACAACCGGCTCGTACCGGTTGATCACCTGGAGCATCAGGAAATCAGCAATCTCGGAAGCTCCACCGCGCCCGGACGCCACCGCACGCGCCGCAAGTGCCTCGGCGCGCTGGTGAAGCAATCCCTGCAGCTCCATCAGAAAGGTTGCCAGCCGCCCCGCCGTACCAGCTTTCAACACCGAAGGAATGAACCGGTCATCGAGCACAACCTGGCGGTCCGCACGGCACTCGACGACGTGCGCGAGCGGAATGCACGCAAAGTCGTCGACCGGCTCACTCTGCGCCATCAACCGCGTGTTGAGTGCCGCGACTTCCAGTTCGGTGACCGTCGCGGAATCCATAGCGACATCGCGCACCTCCTGGTCCCGAGTGCGATAGCGCGTGAATTCGACCCCATTTCCCGGGCGCGTCGACAGCAGAGCTCCTGATTTCCGCAGCGGCACCGCGAGTAGGATCACCTGGTCGCGCAATTGTGTGCCAACTTCCAACGGCGGTGGCAGCGGCTCGTTTTCAGGCATTGCGAAGGGCGTGCCGTCTGGAAACACGCCGCGCGCACGACGCAAACCAATCTTGCCGATCGCGAGCAGGTCACGCTCGATCTCGAGCTCTGTGAAGCCCCACGAATACGGACGCAGCGCTGCCGCACGACCCTCGATCCAGCTCTCGAGATGCCGTTCCTGTTGTTGAAAGTGCTGCTGCCGTAGGAACAGCCCCTCGGACCAGACGATGCGATTGTTTTCAGACATAGTGCGCGCTCTTTTTAGATCAGTCTTTGACGGCGAGCGTCACGTTGTCTTTGTCGAGGCGCACCGTTATCCCGCCCTTGCGGAGCAGATCGGTGAGCTTCTTCTCGGGTGGTCGTGAAATCGCGCGCCACCGGGCTGTGCGGATGTCACGGAAAGCAGCCACTACTGCAATAAACCGCGTCTCGGCATTGAGCGGCAGCTCGAGCTTGCGGTTCTCACCGGGCGCGAGCACGTACTCCTCGCGCGAGACCAGGCTGGCGCCAAGAGTTTCCTTTTCCTTTTCATACACGCTGAAGAAGTCCGCTCCATTGAATTCACCGTCATTGCGCAACTGGTAGACACGCACGACAACCGGCGAAGCGCGACCCGACGCATCCGGGTTCACGTCGCCGCTCACGATGAGCTCGGCGTGGGCAGGAGCCGGTTTGGGCGGCTTCGCGGCGCAGGCGCTCAACAGCAGAGCGCTCGCCACTAACAGTATGAGCCGTCGACACATCATGGATTGTCCTTGCGCTCCCGCTTTAGAACGCTGAGTTGTTGTTCGTAGGCGCGCGCGAATTCCTCGCCGAACAGGCGCCGGAAAGTCTCATCGCGATCCTGCGACATCTCCTGGAATCGCTCCGCATAGCGCTCCCAGTACGTCGCCTTGCCGCCGCCTCCGAACAAGCCGCGCTTGCCTTGCCGCTCGAACCCTTCCTGCAATTGCGCCGGATCGAAGCGATTCATGAGGTTGTCGAAGCCCGCACGCACCCCCGCAAGCATGGCGAGTTGGTGAAAGCGCACGTCATTGAAGGCGTCGTCGAAAGCCTCCTGCGGCGGCAGGTAGGCCGAGTTGCGCCGTCCGAGCAGATTGCCGAGCGCGTCTTCCGCATTCGCGGCGAACTTGAGTGGATTGTTCTCGGAGACCTTCACCTGGGTCACCGGCATACGGAACTCGGTTTTGATTTCCGAGCGGGCACGCAGTACTTCGATCAGGCCCTGGACGACACTGCGCATGATGTTGCCGAGCATCGCCGCTGTTTCAGGAGCCACGCGGGCCGGATCCACGTTAGCCGCCCGCAGAAAGCCCTCCCAATCGAAATGAGCTCCGGCGGTGTTGGTCGGCGCAACCTGCTGCACCGCCGCCCGAGG
>JAQGOE010000247.1 GCA_028293725.1 Gammaproteobacteria bacterium
ATCTGCAGGATAGCCGTCACGATCAACACCGCGCCGAACACAGCCACGGCTGCGAGGGACGCAACGACGGGCACGGCGATGGCAATGCCTCCGGCAATGATCTGCACGATGCCCAGCGCGAGCAGCCATCCCCACCGATGACCGAATGAGGTTGCCGGGGCATCCGCGTTTACAGTTTCGAAGACAGTTGGCATATCAACTCCTGTCTCTCCGCGGAAACTCAGGATGGTGGAAATTCAGCATTGATCGTCTGTCCGGAGGGGAGTTGACATTGGCCTTGGCCGCCACCCTTCATCCCCTCCGAGGAACGCACCAATCGGAATTGGCATCGCATGCGCTGCCCGTTCGGCCCGGCAAGATTTGCGACCACGTGCCCGGTGTAGTGCTCGACGAAGGTGTCTGAGGGGGTGGGACCCCAGTACGGCCAACCGTACCAGCCGGGATACCCGGGATCCCACAGCTGACCGAAGGAGTCGATACGCGACTCCTTCGTAATCTGATAGAACTTGCCTTCGTAGGTATCCTCCGCGCCATCCGGCATGGTCACCGTGGCCTTCAGCGTTCCAGAGGAGGGGTTTGACTGCTCCCACGTGAAGCTAGCCTTGACGCCGGGGGTGTTGGATTCGCCAATACCCTGACCCGTGCTCTTGCAGCCCATGAGCGCTACGCCCACGGACAGCGCCAGGCACAGAGTAACCCTCGCAACGGCATTCATTGCAGTTTGCTCCCGCATGATGCCTACTAAATAGCGCTGCGGCAGTTACCAGTCGTTGACGGCCATCAATTCGCGGCTGGCGCGCTCGTGGTTCGAAACTCATCTGGCGACTCGTCGAGGCCGCACGGGCGTGAAGCGCCCCAGGAGACGGAACGCACGAATCACGAGGCCGTGATTGTGCTGGATGATGACTGGGGCAAGGCCCATCGATAGGGCGGCGGCGACCAGCATTGCTTGACCGGGTCCGGCCGGCAACAGGGCTGCGCTCATGGCTTGAGTCAGGATCAACAGCGTCAGTTCGCTTGCGTGGCCGAGGACTGCGCCCGCGCGCCCGGCGTCCATTCTTCCGTAACCAACCGCACGCGCGGCGACAAACGTCAGCACCGACTTGGCGAGAACGAACAGCGCAAGCCACAGGAGGGTTTGCAGCGGGGAAGCCGCTACGGCTTTCGGATCGATCTGCATACCCACAGTGACGAAGAACAAGCCGAGAAACATATCGCGGAAAGGTCGAAGCTGCTGCGAGACGCGATGGCTGAGGTCGCTCTCGCCGACTGCAACTCCGCCCAGAAACGCCCCGATCATAGGCGCGGTGCCAAACCGCCCCGCGAGGTAAGCGGCGCCAAGCGCAAGGAGCAGCGCGACGAGTAGGAATAAATCCACTGACTGGCTCTGACGGACCCACTCCAGAGCAATACGAAGTACCGGACGTCCGAGCCACAGCAGCCCGCCGAGACTGAGCGCCGCCACCGCAAGCTGCTTCACCGCCGTCAGGAACACGATCGAGCCCGCGGCGCTGCCGGAGTCGATAACCACCAAGAAGGGTAGCGTCGCCAGATCCTGAAAAAGCAGGATACCCGTGGCAATCCGACCGTGAGTTCGAGCGAGCTGCCGCTGCTCCTGGAGTTGTTTGAGAGCGATACCGTCGGAGCACATTGTAGCCGCCCCGCCGGCCAACACCGCAGCCGGCCACGACATGCCGAGCGCGTGCGCGACCAGCGCCGCGCAAGTCATGGTCAGGGCGACCTGCAGCGTGCCCGCGAAGAACACCGCGCGCCGTGCGGCCCAGATTTCAGCCCACGAGAAATCGAGCCCTACCATGAACATGAGAAGGATGAGGCCAAGCTCTGCCAGAAAGCGCGGTCCATCGGTCGGGGCGACAGCACCGAGGCCGAGCGGTCCGACGAGGACTCCTGCGGAAAGATACCCAAGCATCGCGGGTAAGCCGACACGGCTCAACAGAGCGATGGCCAGTGCCGAGGCGGCAACTAGCGTGAGCGTTTCGACCAGCAGAGCTTCGTTCATGAGGTCCTGGGTAAACAGGGCTGGGACCGCGATGGACGAGGCTAGTCATTCCCGATGCAAACCGTGTTGATGTTCGTCAATGCACCGGCAGGCTGGAAGGGCAATATGGGGAGATGACATGAGGCTGGATTCAGATATCAAGCGCGATGTCGAGGACGAGCTGCACTGCTTTGCGCCGCAGCGCCGAGCTCGATGCGAGTCGCATCGCCGTCGAAGCCAACGGCAGCGAGGTTACTCTTCGAGTGCCGCCGCACTCCACCCACCGCCGAGCGCTTTTACGAGCAGGACCGTGGCATCCATCCGCTGTCGTCGAATCTCGACCTGGCTGCGTTGGTTATCGAGGTAAGCGGTCTGAGCGGTGATCACCTGGAGGTAATTGTCGCGGCCACCGACGTACCGGTCGGTAAAGAGGCGCAAATTGTTCTTTGCCGAGTCGACCGCCTCGTCCTGCTGCTGGGCTTCCCGTTCAAGGATACTCAACGCCGCGAGATTGTCCTCGACCTGTTGGAATGCAGTCAGCGTTGTCTGGCGATATCCGGCAATCACCGCATCGTATTGCGCACGGGCCGCTTCTGTCTTGGCGTGGCGCCGCCCGCCATCGTAGATGGTCTGCGCCACGGAAAGACCGACTGCCCACAGCCGGCTGGGCCAGTTGAACCAACTCGCGCTCGAGCTGCTTTCGAATCCTCCCACTCCGTTCAGGGACAGCGAGGGATAATACGCGGCGATCGCAATGCCAATCCGCTCGTTCGCCTCACCGGCGCGGCGCTCGGCCGCGGCAATGTCAGGCCGGCGTTCTAACAGGTCCGAGGGGACGCCAATCGGGACCGCCGGGGGCTGGGAGTGGAGTGGTGCAGCCGCCAACCCGAACGATGCCGGCGGCTGGCCGATGAGGACTGCGATCGCGTGGTCGAATTGCGCGCGCCGCACGGAGACATCGGTAGCCTGAACACGCGCCGTGTCCAGTTGGATCTTCGCTTGCGCGACATCCGATTCCGGGGAAACGCCGCCCTCGAGACGGTTGCGAGCCAGCTGTAGTGAGTCGCTGAATGCATTCACGGTATCCTCGAGCAGGCGCTGCTGGGCATCGGCGCTGCGGAGCTCGAAATAGTCGATCGCCAGCTCGGCATGCAGGCTTAGCTTCACGCTCTCCAGGTCGGCGGCGGTAGCTTGTGCTTCCTCGCCGACCGCGACGACGCTGCGCCGAATGCGGCCCCACAAATCGATCTCGTAGGAAAGGTCCGCCGGCAACACGAAATCGCCGGTCGCGTGGGAGCTTGGAAGTGGGAAGTAGGGTTTGTTGGACGAATCCCGGAGGGAGCGGATCTCGGGTCCCACGCCGACGGTTGGGAACTCGGCCGCACGAGCATAGCCAATCAGTGCCCGCGCCTCGCGGAACCGCGCCTCTGCGACTTTCAGATCCTGGTTCGCCAAGGCGACCTGCTGTTCCAGAGCGTCGAGTTGCGCATCGCCGAAGAGTTCCCACCAATTGGCACGCAGCGTGTCGTCTCTGGGCTGCGCGGGTTTCCAGACGCCAGCGTTCGTGTATGCCTCCGGCGGCGTCTCCTTATACGCCGCAGTGAGCGCTGTCTCTGGCCTGACATAGTTCGGACCGACAGTGCAGCTGCTAAGTAGTACAGCTGCAACCGCGAGAAGCCAAGGTCTGTAACACATAGGATCTATTCCGAATTCGAAACGGCGATGCCGACGACGGTCCCGCTGATCAGGGAGTCGGACGGATTGACGATGACCTCATCAGTCGGCTGCAAGCCCGAGAGGATCTCGACCTTTTCGCCATAGTCGCGTCCAATGGTGACCGGAACCAGCTGCGCGTGGCCGTTGCGCACCACCGCGGTACGCAAACCCTCTTTGCGGAACAGCAGCGTGTTGGCGGGGGCCGTGACGGATTGAACCGCCGAGGGCAGGGTGAGATGCACGGAAGTGTAGGCACCGGGCAAGAGCCGGCCGGACGGATTGTCGACGTCAACCTCGACGAGCAGCGTGCGCGAGGAAAGGTCGATCGCGTTGGCGTTTCGGACCAGCCTGCCATGGAACGACTCGCCGGGAAACTCATCGAGTGTCACACTCGCTGTCGCACCCGGTTGGGCAGCGCTGGAATAGGCCTCGGGAACGGCGACATAGACGCGAAGCGTGTCGATGGCCGCCAGATGAAACAGCTCTTTCGACGGCGAGTTGGCGCCGGCATCGATGAGCGCACCAATGTCGGTATTGCGCGCCGTGATGATCCCGTCGAACGGGGCGTGGACCTTCTCATAGGATTGCAGCTGCTCGAGCCGGGCGACGTTGCCTTCATTCGATTGAACAATGGCCCTGTCGGCAGCCAATGCGCCGTCAGCGTTATCGCGCTCCTGCGTCGAGACGGAACGCGTCTTCAGCAAATCCTCGTTACGCTTGGCTGTGATCGCCGCGAGTTGCAAATTCGCCTGTGCGGTGGCCAGATCAGCACGTGCCTGGCGCAGCTGTTGATCGACCTCGGGCGTGTCGATCTCGGCCAGCAAGTCGTCTTTCCTGACGTGCGCGCCAATATCGAAGCGCCAGGCTTTGAGATAGCCGCTGGTCCGCGCGTAGACCGGCGCATCTGTGAATGCTTGAGCATAGCCCGGCAGCACGACTACCTGATTGGGCGCGCCCGCCTCCGGATGAATCACGGTGACGCTCGGAATAGCGGCTTCCAAGGTAGTACGGGCCAGCTCCTCCTCGGCATTGGCGCGATCGGCAAACCTCGCGAAGATGGCTCCCCCCACAGCAACGGCCGTCACTGTCAGCGTCGCAAGCCTCCAGCTGCGGCGCTTAGGCCTCGTGCTGCGAGACCAGTTCGTTGAGTCGGAGTTTGAATCGTGGGTATCGTTGGGCGGCATGGTATCGATCTTCCAGGGTGGCTGGTATCAACTGGGTACGCTTGTCTTAGCTCGCCGCGCTGGCGGCAGCGCGCCGTCCGTGCAAGACGCTGAACACAGCGGGGACGAAGATAAGGGTGGCGACGGTCGCCAGCAGCAGTCCGCCAATGACCGCACGTCCTAGCGGTGCATTCTGCTCGCCGCCGTCGCCGAGCCCGAGCGCCATCGGGATCATGCCGACGATCATTGCCAAAGCCGTCATCAACACGGGACGGAACCGCGTGTACCCGGCTTCGAGCGCCGCCTTGATCGCATCGCCGTGGCTCGCAAGGCGCTCACGGGCAAAGGACACGACGAGAATGCTGTTCGCCGTCGCAACGCCCATGCACATGATGGCACCCATCAGCGCGGGCACGCTCAGTGTCGTATGCGTGAAGAAGAGAAACAGGACGATGCCGGCGAGCGCAGCGGGCAGCGCGGTCACGATGATGAACGGGTCCAGCCATGACTGGAAAGTCACCACGATCAGCAGGTAGACGAGGACGATCGAGAAAGCGAGTCCGCCGAGCAAGCTGGCGTAAGAGTTGCGCATCGTGTCGACCTGTCCGCGCAGCGTTACGAAGCTGCCGCGCGGCAGCAGTTTGCGATCCTTATCGACAATCCGCTGGACGTCACGGGCCACGGCGCCGAGATCGCGATCCTGCACCGAGGCGTAGACATCGACGACCCGACGGATGTTGTAGTGCGAGACAACCTGCATCTCGCTCGATCGCTTGATCGATGCCACATCAGCCAGAATGTCCGGATCTTTCCGCTGCGGGGATGTCAGCGGAATACCCTCGACGTCCTGAATCGACTGGATGTTGTATTGCGGCGGCTGTGCGACGAGGTTGTAGTTGACGCCATTGTCGTAGTTCAGAAAGAACATCGGCGTGATCTGGAAGCTGCCGCTCAAGGAATTGAGCACATTGTTGGCGACCTCCCGTTCGGTGTGCCCGCTCTGGGCCGCTTTCGTGCGGTCGACGGTGATCTTGAAAGTGGGATAATCGAACGCCTGCTCGATGCGCGCATCGACGATGCCGGAGACCTGGCGGATCTCGCCAAGGATCCGGTTGGCGATCTCGCGGTTGCGGTCGATATCTGCGCCATCGATCTGGATATCGAGCGGCGCCGGCAGCCCGAAATTCAGGATCTGCGTCACCATGTCGGCGGGCAGGAAGGCGAACGTGGTGGACGGGAACTCGCGCGGCAGATCCGTGCGCAGGCGCCGCACATAGTCGGCCGTGGGATGATGGTTCGCTTTGAGGGAAACCACGATGTCCGCATCGCCTGCGCCGATCAGCCCGGAGGTCGCGTGCATGAGATTGATACCGCTGAAGGGCAGCCCGATGTTGTCGAGAATGGTGTCCGTCTCTAGGGGTGGGAGGTGACGGCGGATGGATTTTTCGACGAGATCGACCAGCCGTGCGGTCTCCTCGATGCGCGTACCGGACTTGGCACGCAGATGGAGGATGAACTGACCGCTATCGGAGCTGGGGAAGAAATCCTCGCCTAGCCACGGCACTAAAGCGAAGGTCGAAACGCAAGCCGCCAGAAAGACACCGCTGAAGGCGGCCCGATGGTCGATGAGCCCCGTCAACAGACTCCGATAGTGGTGCCGGAGTCTCTCGAAGACGCTCTCGAATGCCTGTTGGAACCGCACCAGGGGATTGTGCGCTGGGCCCGCGACGTGCTGCTTTGCCTTTAGGAGATACATCGCCAGCGTCGCAACCAGGGTGCGAGACACGATATAGGAGGCGATCATGGCGAAGACCACCGCTTCGGCGAGAGGCACGAAGAGGTAGCGGGCGACCCCGCCCAGGAAGAACATCGGCAGGAACACGACGCAGATGCACAGCGTCGAGACGAGCAAGGGCGTGCCGATCTGCTGCGCGCCTTCCAGGATGGCCTCCTTGAGATTGTTGCCCTCCTCGAGGTGACGCTCGATGTTTTCTATCGTCACAGTGGCATTGTCAACGAGGATGCCGACCGCCAGAGCCAACCCACCGAGTGTCATGATGTTGATCGTCTGTCCGATAGCGCCGAGAACGATTACGGAGGACAGAATGGACACCGGAATCGAGATCGCGATGATGAGCGTGCTGCGCCAGCTCCCGAGGAAAACCAGGATCATGGCTGCGGTGAGCACGGTGGCGAGGAGGACTTCTTGGATGACGCCGTTGATGGCGCCTTTGACGAAGATCGACTGATCACCGAGCGATTTAATGTTCAGCTCTGACGGGAGTGTCTGGACAGCGCGGGCAAGGACGGCATGTATGCCGTTGACAACGTCGATGGTGGAGGCCGTACCCGCCTTCAACACGCCCACCAGGACGCCGCGCCTGCCGTCCTGGCGCACAATATTGGTTTGCGGCGCCGCGCCGTCGCTGACTGTCGCGACGTCCCGCAAATAGATCACGGCGTTGCCTACAACCTTGATCGGCAGATCGTTCAGTTCCTGGATCGTGCGCGGGCTGGCGTTGATCGACGTGTCGTACTCGAACTCACCGATCTTTGCGGTGCCCGACGGCAGCACGAGGTTCTGGCTGGTGACAGCGTTGAGGACGTCGGTCGGCGACACGCCCTTTGCCCGCATCAGCTGCGGAACCAGGTTGATCATCACCTGGCGCTGCTTGCCGCCAAAGGGAAGGGGCACGACGGCCCCGGGCACCGTGACCAGCTGGGTACGCAGGAAATTGGTACCCAGGTCATTGATCCGCTGCTCGGAGAGGCCCTTCCCCGAGAGGCCGAGCTGCAGGATCGGCACGCACGAGGCGCTGTAGTTGATGATGAGGGGCGGCAAGGTTCCGGGCGGCAGGTAACGCAATATCGATTGCGATTCCGCCGTGATCTGCGCATTGGCCGTATCCAGGCTCGCACCCGGCTGCAGGAATATCTTCACGATCGCCTGGCCGTTCACCGTAGTGGATTCCAGGTGTTGGATGTTGTCGACCGTCGTGGTGAGCAGGCGCTCGAACACGGTGGTGAGCCGGCCTTCGAGCTCCTCAGGGTTGAGTCCCGCAAACGTCCAGTCCACGGCGACCACGGGGATATCGATGTTCGGAAAGATGTCCGTCGGGGTCCGCGAAATGACGACTGCGCTCATGATGAGAACCATCAGTGCGAGCACGACGAAGGTGTAGGGTCGGGTTAGGGCGACGCGAAGGATCCACATGGCAAAAAGGTCCTCCCCGGGACAGGGGATACTGGTGACTCGATATCCGGTGCAGTGGGCCGGACTATGAGACGGGAGGACGTTTCTCTGCCATAGAGCCGCGGTTATGGCTATCATAGACGCCATGGATGTGCGGGGCCTCGATCTCAACCTCCTGATCCCTCTGCGCGTGTTACTCACCGAGCGCCACGTCACGCGCGCGGCCGACAAACTTGGCATCACACAACCGGCTATGAGCGCGTCTTTGGCGCGCCTACGAGCTGTCTTTGGCGATCAGCTCCTCGTGCGCGGCCCGAGAGGCCTGACGCCAACGCTGCGGGCCCAACAGCTCATGGATCAGCTGGATCAGGTCATCGCCGTGATCGAGCAACTGGTTGCGCTTCCGGCCGAGTTTGTTCCCGACACGAGTCGACGTACCTTCACCCTCATCGGAACAGATTTCATCGAAACGCTCTTGTTGCCATCCTTGATGGCGGATCTCGCCGTTGAGGCCCCGAGCGTTCAAGTTGTTTTCCGCCCACCTGATCCCAGGAATCTCGAGGCATTGATGAGCGAAGGAGAGGTAGACCTTGCTGTTGGCTATCTCCCGTACGCCCCGAAAGGTCTGATCACAAGTGTGGCCTTTCACGATCGCTTCGTATGTATCGCGCGACGCAATCATCCGCAGCTGTCGACCGACCAGTTTCCGCTCGACCAGTTCGTGGATCTCCAACACGTCCAGGTCCTGCCACGCGACCTGCCGATGTATGGGATGCCCATCGACGCGGCACTCGGCGCTCTGGGATTCGTCAGACGCGTTGCTCTTTGGCACCCGAGTTTTCAAGCCCTTCCCGGCATCGTAGCCAAAACCGACCTGGTGGCGACCCTACCGAGGCGGTTGGCTATGCATGCAGCCCAGACCCTGCCGATCGTAGTCTATGATCCGCCTGTTCCACTGCCCACGGTGGATTTTTCATTGTACTGGCACGCGCGAAGCCACGAAGATTCAGGGCACAAATGGCTCAGGACCAAGGTCGCCGACCTGCTGAGATCGGCAGGCGGTTGACTGGAACCCGATACCATATCGCGTATAGCGCAGGCAGAAAGAACAGCGTCAGGACCGTTGCGACCAGGAGCCCTCCCATCATTGCATACGCCATCGGCCCCCAGAACACTTCCCCCGCAATCGGAATCAGACCGAGGACCGCTGCCGCCGCCGTCAGCAGGATGGGTCGAAGTCTGTGTACCACGGCCTCGACGATTGCGTGCCAACGGTCCAGCCCCTCGCTTTCATTCGCCTGAATCTGCGCAATCAACACGACGGAATTTCGAATGATCATGCCGGTGAGCGCAAATACTCCGAGCGTCGCGACGAACCCGAAGGGCTTGTGCGACAACAGTAGCGCCAACGTCACGCCGATGAGTCCGAGTGGTGCCGTCAGCATCACCATCGCGAGCTTCTGCACACTCTGCAACTGAATCATCAGAATGAGCAGCATCAAAATAAACATGACCGGAATCACTGCGAGCACCGAACGCTGGCCTTTGGCACTCTGCTCGACGGCTCCGCCATCCTCCAGTCGATAGCCTGGCGGCATCGAGGAGCGAATCCTGTCCACGGCGGCGGCCAGTTGTTGATTGACCGTCGCCGCTTGAATCCCTGGAACAATATCCGCCTGTACCGTAATGGTCGGCAGCCTGTCCCGGCGCCAGACCACCGGCTCCTCCAGCCCGTAGGAAAAGTTGGCAATCTGCACGAGCGGCGTGGAGTTGCCATTGGGCAGTCGGATCTGCAGATCGCGAACCGCCTCGAGGTCTCTGCGATCCTGATCCACCGCACGCCCACGCACGTCGACCAGATAGATATCATCGCGCAATTGCGTAACAGTCCGCCCGGACAGGACGTCGTTCAATGAACTTGCTACCAGCTCCGAGGTCATTCCAACCAGCCGCGCCTTCTCCTGGTCAACGGACACAAGCACTGATCGACCCATGTCGTACCAGTTGAAGTTGATGGTGCGAGTGTGCGGATTCGCCCGCAACGCGGTGGAGACCTGGTCCGCCAATGTCCGAACCTGGCCGATGTCCGGGCCGCTCACCCGATACTGAACGGGCCAGTCTACAGGCGGCCCAAGCTGCAGCGGCTCAACTCGTGACAGCACGGCCGGAAACTGCTCGTCCAGCACTTTCTGTAGACGGTCGCGCACGGTGTCGCGCACCTCGTAGCTCTTGGTCACAACCACCGCCTGGGCAAAATTGGCGTTCTCGAGTTGCACGTCCAGCGGCAAATAGAAACGCACGGCACCCGCTCCGACGTAAAAGCTGTGATGCGCGATACCCGGGTCCTCGAGCAGGATCTTCTCCAGGCGCGCGACCTCGCTTTGAGTGCCGGAGATGGATCCATTGTGCGGCAGTGTGAGGCTCACGAGCAGCTCCGCCCGGTCGGCAGCCGGAAAAAACTGCTGCTCCACCAACGTGAAGGCGGCGAGCGAGAGACAGAACAGTGCCGCCGTTCCGCCGACCACCCACGGGCGATGACGAAGCGCCCACACCAGTTGCCTGCGAAACAGGGCTGTCATGCGGCTCTCCTGATGAGCCGCCTCGTGTGAGGGCCGTTCTTTGAGAATGAGATTGCCGAGGTAGGGAATGAAGATGACAGCAACAATCCACGACACCAGCAGGGCGATGGCGACCACGGCAAAGAGGGTGAAGCAGTATTCTCCAGCTCCACTTTTAGCAAAGCCGACCGGCAGAAAACCGATGACCGTAACCAGCGTGCCGGTCAGCATCGGAAATGCCGTGGACGTATATGCGAAGGTTGCAGCCTTGAAGCGATCGAGGCCCTCTTCCAGCTTTCGAATCATCATCTCCACCGCGATCATCGCATCGTCCACGAGAAGGCCCAGGGCGATTACGAGCGCACCGAGTGAGATGCGTTGCAGGCTGATGCCTTCGATGTCCATGGCAACGAAGGTGATCGCAAGCACTAACGGGATGCACACCGCGACTACCACACCGGCCCGCAGCCCGAGGCTGACGAAGCTGACGAGTAACACTATTAGAACGGCCTCGGTGAGCGCGCGGGTGAAGTGACCCACCGACTCCTGTACCACTTCAGGTTGGTTGGCGACCAGGTGCGGATCAATTCCCACGGGTAGGTCTCTTTCAATCCGACGCATCGTGGCGGCGATGCTGTTGCCGACTTGCAGGATGTTGCCGCCCTTCACCATTCCCACGGCGAGACCGATTGCAGGCTGACCGTTGTAGCGGAAGAGTGCCGAGGGCGGGTCTTCGTAGCTGCGGGTCACTGTTGCAAGATCGCGCAGCGGCACGAGCCGGCCATTTACGTTGATGCTCAACTGCTCGATATTCGCGGTGGTAGTGAGCTGGCCGCTCACGCGCACAGCCACCCGATCGCTCGAGGTTTCGAGGATGCCGGACGCATTGACGGCATTCTGCGCCCGCAGCGACTCCGCAAGCTGATCGGGATTGATGCCGCGCCCCGCCAGCTCGCGGGTCGAGAAGTCGACATAAACGACCTCGCTCTGGACGCCGACCAGGTCTACCTTGCCGACATTCGGAACGCGCAAAAGCTCCGACCGGGCCGACTCCACAGTGTCGCGCAGCTCGCGGTAAGTGAATCCATCGGTCGTGAAGGCATAGATGACGGCATAGACATCACCAAACTCATCGTTGAAGAACGGTCCCTGAGTACCCAATGGCAGACTCTGCCGCATGTCTGCAATTTTCTTGCGCACCTGGTACCACTGATCGGGTACTGCCGCAGGGGGAGTCTGATCCTTCAGCTGCACCATCAATGTGGCTTCGCCGGGCTTGGTATAGCTCGAGATGTAGTCGATCCACTGCAATGACTGCAGGGCTTTTTCCATGCGATCCGTGACTTCGCGCGCAGTGTCCTCCGCGGTGGCCCCGGGCCAGACGGCGCGCACAACCATCACCTTGATGGTAAAGGGCGGATCCTCGTCCCGTCCGAGCCGCTCGTAGGAGAGCAGCCCAGCCAGAGCAAGCAGGACGATGAGGAATCCGACGAATGACTTGTGCTCGAGCGCCCAGGCGGAGGCGTTGAACGAGCTCATTTTCCGGTGTCCGACAACAGCCGTACCCTCTGCCCGACCAACAGTTTGTGCACGCCGGCTGTGACGATGCGCTCCCCGCTTCGAAGTCCGCTCGAGACCTCGACACTATCGGTTTCATAACGAGCCACGACGATCGGGCGCAGTTCGGTGGTTTGATCAGCCTTCACCACCCACACGGCGCTCTTGCGGTCCTTTTCGTACAAGGCAGTGGAGGGGATTCGGATGCCTCGAGCTATATGACCCGCGTCGAGCATGACGATCGCGTTCAGGCCCAGGCGCCAACCCGATGGCTGACCCGGCAGCGTGCACTTCACCCGGTAGGTGCGAGTGATGGGATCGGCACTCGGGGAGACCTCACGCACGTATGCTACAAGCGGCTTGTCGCGCGCGGATAATAGGGCCGCGGTGACAGTTTTGGCGTTGCGCACTGCATCGACTTGCGTATCCGCCACGTCAAATACCACGTCGAGCTCAGATGGCTCAGCGAAGGTCACCACCGCCTGCCCCTGGGCGAGCACTGCACCAACGTCCGCTAAGGCGCGCGTGATTACGCCGGTCCTGTCCGCATGCAACGCGGTGTAGCTCAGCTGACGACGCCGCAGATCAAGGTCGGACGTGGCCTGTTGTAACCGGGATTTCGCGGTCTTGGTCGCAGTCTGTTGCGCTATATAGGCCGTGCGCGTGGTGAGGCCCCGCTCGAGCAGATGGCCATAACTCGCCTCCTCCGAGGAGGCACGGGCCAGTTCGGCCTGTGCCGCACTCACCACGCTCTGCGCTGAGTCTACCGCCACCTTCTCATCGGTGGGATCGAGCTGGGCAAGGACGGTCCCCGCGATAACCGACGCGCCGACCTCTGCCGGTCGCGCAACCAACTTGCCGGCAACCTGGAACCCCAGATCAGACTCGTGGCGCGCGCGAACTTCACCCGTGTAGGTAATATTCTCGCCATATGCCCCGTTTCCGACGACTGCGGTTCGAACTGGGCGAATGTCGGCGGCTGTCTCCTGCTTGTCATGGCAGGCGGCGAGCAGCGCCAGGAGCGCAAACAATCCGCTGTTGCGGACAATCCATTTGATCTTCATCGTGGTCCTCGCCCTGCAAACCAGTCAGTGCGTCGGGATCGATATGCCGTGAGCACGAAACCACGCATCGACGGTGTCGTACCAAGGCTCGCGCGTCTGTGGATCGAGAAGGACATCGAAGCTGTTGGACACCCGCAGTGTGTCGGCGAAATCGGTCAGGAAAGTGAACGTCGCCTGCGCTTGCGACAGCTCTGCATTGAGCGACGCGTCTTGAGCGCTGATCAGATCCGTAATCGACACCACTCCGCGTGCGTACGCGTCCGCCACTTTCGTGTAGTTCTCATGCGCTGCCGCAGCTGCCTCGTGTGCCAAGGCAATCGCCGGATACGAAGAAGGAAGGCGCGCAAGCACTGACTGCGCCCGTGCATCCACTGCATCCACGGTCGCGTCCCGCTGAGCGTCGAGTTGTCGTAGCTGATGTCGGCTCTCTGACAGCTTCGCTTTGAGTGCACCTCCGGAGAAGATAGGAAGCTTCGCCTGGATGCCGACGAACCACGCGGTATTGCCCGGAGTCGCCGCCGTGCGCTCAGATCCTGCGCCGCTGCGATCGAACTGATCGGAGGCGATGCCGACAACGGAGAGATCCGGAATGAAGAAGGCGCGACGCGCCGAGGTCACCTCACGCTGCTGTCCGGCGACGAGTGCATCGACCCGTTTGACTTCCGGTGAAGACTCATGCGCTTGGCTCAATATGAAATCCCGAAACACCGTCCACTTCGCCGGAGTATCCAGATATCTTTGCGTGTGGGGGCTCGCGATCCATTTGAGGGGCTCATCAATCCCCGCCTCGACGATGACGAGAGATTGCGGTGAGTCGTCATGGATGAGCTGGCTCAACTGCACCGAGGCCTGCCGGTCATTGGCTTCGGCCGCGAGCACGTCCTGACGGGCGCTCGCCATTTGTGCCACCCACCGCAGATAGTCGGAACGCGTCGACAGGCCGACTGCCTCACGTGCGCGCGCGGTCTCGAGATTTTGACGCGTGTTCTCTACATTCTGCCGGCGCACCCCTGTCACTGACCTGGCGCGCAGCAGGCCGAAATAAGCAGTAGCAGTCTGTTGGAGCGTATCCAACAGTTCTTGACGCGCCTGCTCGGTGGCCGCAGTCGATAGCTGCCGCGCTACTGACCAGCCGGCCCAGGCGCTGTCACTGTAAATGGGCATCTGTGCCGTTGCCCCAGCCTCGGTGGTGCGTTGAGCAAGCAACAGCGGATTGGCGTGACCTGCATCGATCTGCGTGTGGGATACATCCGCCGCGAGGCTCGGCAACAATGCACTACGTGCGATTCGGGTCTGGTCTGCAGCAACATCCGCTCCAAGCTGCGCGGCATGGAGAGTGGGATTTTTGCCGATCGCAGCATTTAACGCCTGCAACAAGCTGATAGGCCGCTGGCCTTGGCCTTCTTCGGAGGCCAACTGAACCGCGTCAGCGAGGTCGTCCCAGTGCGGGGAGAAGCCAATGAGGCGTGCGGTGTGCATGTTGACAACGAGACGCTCTTCGCTCGGAAGAGAAACCTCGATGCTGGAGGCGTCATCACCCTCGACGATTCGTTGAATGTCGAGCGCGACACGACGTGCCAAACGCTGAGTCCGTTCGGTATCGGAGGAAGTCGCCAGCAGGATTCCCTGCGCCACCTCGCTCCGACCGACCAACGAGAAGCTCGGCAGCTTCCGTTGCGCAAGTTGATCCGCGAGCGCGTGCAGATCATCGCTGGACAGCCGCGTCAACGGGGTGACGTACACCGCATCGGTACCGGGCGGCAGATTGGCGAGGGCATCGGTGAGATCGTGGGTCGAATGCAGCACAATGGCTGCGCCGGTGACGGCCTGCAGCTCCGTAGCCTTGTTCTGCATCTCCTGCACCACTTCAAGCGCCAACGGGTCTGCCAGCACCGCCAGGTGCGAGAAGCCGCTGATGCGATGAAACGTGCTCACCTGGTCATCGACCCTGTTGAAGGTTGTGACGTAGGTGAAATTGTGACGCCCGCTCGTGCCGCCCTTCAGCGGAAAAGTCTGAAGCACGGGGTCCAGGACAGAGGCGGCAATGGTGGGCTTCGCTAGCCGGGCTCGGTGCGCGACCAGGTGACTGGCCGCGAAGCCCAATGTGACGACGACGTCGACCTGGGGATCGGCTTCGAGCCGATCCAGTGCTGCGTTCAGCGCCGGTGCACTCCAATTACCGTTCAGCCGTGATCGAGGCGCGACAGTGAGCGTAAGACCGTCGCCATAAACTGCGGCGGCTGCATGCTCTAGAGCATCGGCGTCAATACCTTCTCGTGCCGAAGGGCCATCGATGAGGACGCCAACACGTACCTCGCGCGCCGAAAGGGGGGGTGTAACCGAGAGCAGGAGCGCGAATCCCAATGTCCAGGCGATAGACCCCCATGGGGATGCTCGAAACATGCAGGCCACTACAGGAACAGAAGGCGCGCCGCCCGCAGCCGCGGCCACCGGCTTTGAAAATCGCTTTGCCGTATGGCGTTGTCGACTGACAGCGGTCCGCCGCCGAGCACCGCGAATACCGCGATCATAACGGCCCAAACCACGCCGAATTCGTAGCCGCCGTCCGGCAACGCCCATACATAGCCGATCTGAAAGTGCCCGCCCCACAGCATCGACATCAGCAGATAGACCGATCCCAGCAATGCAACGGGGCGCGTGAACAGCCCCAATGTGAGGCCGATGGCGGTAATGAGCTCGATCACTCCGGCGAGTACGACCTGCATGGCAGGCATATGCAGACCGAGGCTCGCAAAATAGAGGGTGTAGATGTTGAATTGGTACGGGCCGCCGAGGATGTGACTCCCGAAGTGAGGGACGAACATCAAGCCGACATAGATCCTGATGAATGTCAGTGCCGCCACATTGCGCGCGGCTTCCCGCGAAACTGCCGGTGCCTCGACAGCGGCGGCACGCAGGACAAAATGGACCAACACAAGAAAGCCAAGCACCCAGCCCAGCAATTCGAAGCCCGGCACGCCCGGCCCCGTCGCGACCTGCAGGTCAAGGTCCTGAGCGCTCAAGCCGGCGATGCTGGCTGGAGGGTTCAGACGCAGAATGCTGAACAAGCGCGAAACTACCGCTGTCGCCAGCGCCAACGCCGCAATGGCCGTGAAGGAGCCGTGCAACTGCCACAGAGCGCATACCAACAGTAGCGCCATCCAAATCGTGGTCGAAATGGCAAACCACTCGGTCACAGGTTGGCCAAGGACAACCATTGCTCCCCGTCCGATCATGATGACTGCGACGGCCAACGTCACACGGCTCAGCCAGCGCGGGACAGCGGTATTCATCCTCAGGCAGTGGGACCGGGCAAGCCGGTCACGTTGGGGGATTGCCGAACGATGACAGGTGTCCTCGCGCGATGAGACAGCACCCAGCGCGCAATCTCATCCTTCCGTGCAAACCAGACATCCTGCTTACTCTTGGCGTAAGTGAGGAACCGGTCGAGCACACGGACCCTGCCTGCGTGACCGGAGATGCGATCGTGCAGGCTTAACACCATCATGCGCCGCCGACGGGAACCCTCTTCGTAGAGCTGATCGAACTCGTCCCGTAGTGACTGCTCGTAGGCCGCGGGATTCCAGCCATTGAAGGGAAACGAGACAATGTCGTTCATGTGAAAGGTGTAAGGGACTGTCACGAAATCCCGTCCCCGCACCGGGACGATGAACGGCTCGTCGTGGCTCGGCTCGTCAATCGTGTAGAGAAAGCCGAGCTCTTGCAGCGTCTCCAGAATGTGCACCGAGCTGCGCATCCAGTAAGCGTTCCAGCCGATTGGCTTCTGGCCGGTGACCCGCTCGATGGTCTCCACGCCATCAGCAATAAAGCGTTTCTCCTCATCGCGTGGGAGTTGGTACGAGTTGTCCCACGCACGCCCATGGGCGGCGGCCTCGTGCCCGCGGCGCACGATCTCTTTCGCGAGATCGGGCGCGGTCTTCACCGCATTGCCGATCATGAATGAGCTGAGCTTGATCCCATGCTTGTCCATGAGGTCCAACACTCGAGGGATGCCCTCGTAGTAGCCATACGCAAAGAACGCGTTGGTCGGCAGATCCGGCACGCCCTTTTCGATGGGATCCGGAATCGCGCCACTGGCGCCCGAGATCGGCTGCCCGCCACCTTCGAACATGAGGGAGATACTCACCGCCAGCCGCGCGCCGTTCGGCCAAAAGCCGATCCCCGCGCGGGAAGATGGATCAGCGGCGGTCGACGTTGCTTCTCCCGCG
Organism: Gammaproteobacteria bacterium; assembly: GCA_028293725.1. The sequence goes on from JAQGOE010000247.1 coordinate 17,480, forward strand.
ACACCAGGTAAGCCGGCGACGCTGGAAGTCACTGCAAATGCGGCGGACGCACTGGCTATCCCCAGGACCTCCCGCCGATTGAGTTGGGAACCGTTGCTTGCAAGCGCGACCATTACTTCGATTCTTCCCGCTTTGGCTGACCACCGAGGAGTGCGTTGGAAAAACGCAGCGCGGTGACCTTCCCCGCGCTCAGCTCAAAGCGTGTCGATCAGGCCGAGGTCGCGTAACCGCCGGTCATGATGATCGAATGGATGGGCGAAGTATTTCCCCCGGTTGCTGCGGTTTTCTCATTTCTTGCTGCAAAGAAGGGCAGGCCCGCCCGTCGAGGATCGCTATGATCGCGCGCTCAACCGGCAGATCTGTTCTCGATACCGGCCGGGGGTGATTCCAAACTCACGCCGAAATGCCCGCGTGAAGTTCGCCTGCGAGGAGAAATTCAATGTGCGTGCGACGTCCGCGAGTGGTTGATTCTGCGCGAGCAATTCCTTAGCCCGTGCCAGGCGCGTCGCGTTGACGTATTGATAGGGTGTCTGTCCGGTCGAAGCCTTGAATGCGCGTGCAAAGTGGAAGCGGCTCAAATGAGCAGCGGAGGCCATACCGCGGATATCGAGCTCGTCTCCCAGACGGGCGTGGATGTATTCCAACACGCGATTGAGGCGCCGGGGGCCGAGTTTTCCAACTCGCGATGATCCAGCCGCGACATCGAGCGACGGGTTGGAGTACCTGTACAGCAGGCGAGCCGCGAGACTGCTGCTGAGGGACTCGACCAGCAGGGAGCCCGCAGCAGTTTCCTCCTGCGTTTCAGCCAGGATCGCGCGGCCCATCTGCTCGAGCAGCGGGTCGCTGAATCCCCCGATGTAGCGCAAGGACTGCGTTGCAGTGCCGACGAAGCCTCGCTCGGTTGCGAAATCGAGCAACGCATCGGGTTGCAGGTACAAATGCAGTACTTCCAGCGTGCCTTGCACCAACTCCACACAGTCGATCGGCTCGCCCGCCGGACAAAACCAGATCACGCCCGGCCCGGCGTGAGTCGTGAGGGTCTCACCCGAAGCTCGCCGCCGCACGAGACCTTCACCCCGAAGCACCATTGAGATTTCCGTTACGGGCTGTACGAAAGCGTCCGAGCGCGCGCTTGCGTGCAAGCGAAATTCCGCGAGCAGACCCGGCCAGGTACGCGCCGCCGAGGACTGCAGCAGTCGTCCGGGTGCCTCTTCATATTTGTCTCCGCCTTCGGCGAGTGCCATCTCTCATTTCTCCACACACTTCGGGCTGCTGTTACTTGCGAACGACGTACCTATTTTGCCACGCAATGAACTTCCCAACATGCCGCATCCGGAACTGGGGAACGGCGAATTCATCAAGGGGCCACCATCCCAAGTTGCTGCAGCAAGGTGAGGTTGTCTTCGAGATGCCAGTCCTCGGCGATCAAACCCTTCTGCACGCGGTAGATGTCCACCGCTATGAAGTCAACAGTCTGGCCCTGCCCGGCGCGGCCGCCGAAGGTGCCGGTAAAGTGTCCGCGGAAGTGCAGGAAAGCAGTGACGCGATCGCCCGCGACGAGCATTTGCTCGACCTCACAGGTCAAGTCCGGAACTGCGGAGCGAAAGGTTTTGGATGCCATGAGCGGGCCGTCGGGGCCCTGCGTTCGCCCCTTCGGCAGGGTGTGATCGATGAAGGTGGGTGACAGGGCGGCCTTGGCCAGGTGCTCGTCGCCGGTATGCCAGAAGGTGTCGTAACGGCGCGGTGAGAGTGTCAGCAACTCGAGCGCGGGCTTCGAAAGACTGGTGTCGGCGATCAACTTCGTTGGCTGTACGAGCTGGTCTGCGCTTTCCGCGCTCCTGCCAATGAAGGCGCTCAGCGCGAGTGCCAGCAGAAGCGGAGTGGTTTTCATGGGTTGTTGGTCTCCAGGCTGGATGGAAAGGGGGCAGTTGTTCAGGTCGCGATTCTGCGCACTTCCACCCACTTTGATAATTGACGTAGTCTTTGAATGATCTTCAAAATAATTTGGAATATCATGAACGTAACCGCACTACACCTCGGCGGCGACCCGACGGAGCCAGGATCAGCGATCGGGCGCCAAACCGCGCAAAAAGCCGCACAGCGCCTCGGCCACTTCGCGCGGGCAGTCGACCGGCGTGAAATGTCCACCCGGCAGCACGATCAAGTCAGCCCCCAAGAGCTTCGCCAGTGGTCGGGCGACGGTATCAACAGGCAGAAAGTCGTCACGCTCCCCCCACAGTACGAGCGCCGGCACGCCACTGGCACGTAGTGCTGCCGCCACGTGTTCGGTCTGCCTTGGATCGAGGTCGCGCGCAGCGCGGATCAGGCGCAAGCCTCCCGTCTTACCGTCATACTCCGCGAGTATTTCGCGCAACGGACCGTCCTTTGCGAGGCGACGAGCTAACACCTTGAAAAGGCGATGGGCGTCGTCCGGGTTCCATTCCTGGATGCTGGCGATGGCTTCCATCGCCCACTCTCCAGCGTAAACGCCATCGAGCACTGCGAGACCCCGGACGCGGTTGGGTGCGTTGGCGACCATGAGCTGCGCGGCCGCCGAGCCCACGTCGTGCGCAACTACTGCTGCGCGCCCAATGCCGAGCGCATCAAGGAGTTCAAACATCCAGCGCGCCTGACTGGCCATCCCAACACTCTCGGTGGCCACAGCTTCGGAGGCACCATAGCCTGCGAGATCGGGGACCAGAACGCGAAACCCCGCGGCCGCCAGTATCGGTGCCACCTGCGACCAGAGGTGACGGGTCGCGGGAAATCCGTGCAGGAGTAACACCGGTCACCATCGCCGATATCGTCGAGGGCGATTTCGGCTTGCTCGAGCTTTATAGCCTTAATCATGCGGACCCACCCGCCGCGAGCGGTAGAGTATCAGCCGTCGCGCTTCGTGAACTTTGCGATTCCCTGCCGTGCGTCGTCCATGGTGGCGTTACCGGCCATTACGTCAGCGGCCCGCATGTATGCGGCTTCGATCGAGAGCTCACGCTGTTCATAGAAGAAGCGCTTGCCGAGTGCGATCGCGGCAGACGATTTGGCGGCAATGGCCGTCGCCAACTTTTCGACCTCCGCGTCGAGGAGCTCGGGTGGCACCACCCGGTTGACGAGACCGCGCTCCAGAGCCGTCGGTGCATCGATGAAGTCTCCGGTCAGCAGCATCTCCAATGCCGGCTTTTGGAGTACGTTGCGCGACAGCCCCACCGCTGGAGTTGCGCAGAAAAGTCCGAGGTTGATTCCAGATACCGCAAATCGGGCGTTGCTGCTTGCTACCGCGAGGTCACACATGGCGACAAGCTGGCAACCCGCGGCAGTTGCCACACCCTGGACCCGCGCGATGACCGGTTGCGGCAGGTGCTGAATGGTCAGCATCAAATCGCTACAAGCCCGAAACAGCGTTCGCATTTCGTCGATCCCGACGTCGGATCCCATTTCGGTCAAGTCATGACCGGCGCAGAAAGCACGCCCTTCGGCCGCCAAAACGACCACGCGAACCTCGCGATCCGACGCCACTCGCTCGAGGGTAGCCTTCAGCGATGCAATCATCGCCTCCGACAGGACGTTGTATTTCCCCGCACGGTTCAGCGTGATATGAAGTACGGGTCCACGACGCTCGACGCGCACTAAGGATCCATCGGTCGTGACGCTGGCGGGCGACTCGAGGTTTGCACTCATTTCGAGCTCCTTGGTGCTGTACCTTAGTCTACCTCGCCTGCGCAGCTATGCGGTATCTCCAGGTGGGAAGTTGAGCGCGCACGCCAAAAAAAAGGGGGGGGTTGCCATGCGAACGATGCAAGGGGATAAAGCCGCCAGGCAAGTGTCGGCGGCGACAGCGGCCGCACTGGTAAAGCCGGGCGATTGGGTGGATTACGGCTTTGGAGTCGGTCAACCGGACGCCTTCGACCAGGCGTTGGCAGCCAGAGCGGCGGAATTGCACCATGTCAGGATCCGCTCGTGCCTGACCATGCGCCCACGGGCCATTCTGGATGCTGACCTGGAAGGCCGGCATTTTTTATGGTTCAACTGGCATTTTTCCCGCTATGACCGCCAACAGCACGATGCGGGGCGGTGCAACTATATTCCGATGAACTTCGGCGAGGCGCCCGGATACTATCGCCGCTTCATCGAGCCTATCAACGTCGCGTGTATCAAAACCGCACCGATGGACGAGCACGGATACTTCAATTTCGGCTGCAACACGACGTATCTCCAGGCAATGATCGAGCAGGCGCGTGTCGTAGTCGTGGAAACGTGTCAGTCGATGCCGCGTGCGCTGGGGCCCGAAAACTCCATCCATTCGAGCGACGTGGATTTCGTGATCGACGGCGGCAGCGCCCCGCTGCCAGCACTTCCGGTCGGAACAATAAGTTCGGTTGACCGCCAGATCGCGCGGCTGATTGCCAATGAGATCGGGGACGGCGCCTGTCTCCAGGTCGGTATTGGCGGCATGCCGAACGCGGTCTGCTCGTTGTTGCGTGAAGCGAACGTCCGAAATCTTGGGGTGCATACCGAGATGTTGGTTGACGGCATTGTCGATCTCATCGAAGCCGGAATCGTGACCAACACCTGCAAACAGATCGATCGCGGCCGGAGCGTTTTCTCCTTCGCCATCGGCTCCAGCAAACTATATGGAAGTATCGACGGTAACCCGGACCTGTGCGCCTATTCCGTAGACTATACAAACACGCCGGATAACATTTCCAGAAACGACAATGTCGTATCCATAAATTGCTCGACGCAGGTCGATCTACAGGGCCAGGCAGCTTCCGAGTCGATTGGCACTCGTCACATCAGCGGCACGGGCGGCCAATTGCAATTTGTGCGGGGTGCGTACGCATCCAAGGACGGGAAATCATTTCTTTGCCTGTCTTCTACATACGAGAAGGCAGGCCAACGAGTCAGCCGGATCGTCGCCACCCTAACCCCGGGAAATATCGTGACGACGCCACGCACTGACACCATGTACGTCGTGACCGAATACGGGATCGTCAATCTCAAGGGCAAATCTGTCGCCGAAAGAGCGATCTGCCTCATTTCGATTGCTCACCCGGATTTCCGTGAGGGGCTCGCGCGCGAGGCTCGGGGTAAGAACATCATTCCGAAGGGTTATTGGTAGAGCATGCAGTCGTGCGATGCTTGGTCAACACTAACTTTGCTTTGGCGACCTACGCGTCGAACCGCTCCCGCGATATGAGGATCTCGCTCACATGTTCGCGCGCCCACGAACCGAGTGGTTCCACCGCTTCCCACAAAGTGCTGCCAAGCTTCGTCAGCTCGTAATCCACACGCTGTGGAGTGGTGGGGAACACCGTACGCGTCACCAGTCCGTCCCGCTCTAGTCCCCGCAGCGTGAAGGTCAGCATCCGTTGTGAAATACCCGCAACCATCCGCTTGATTTCGTTGAAACGTTTCGGGCCATCGCCAAGCAGGACGACGATCAACACGGTCCATTTGTCGCCTACGCGCGCGAGGATGGAGCTGACGGCGCGACAGTCTTCGGTGTTGGGATCGGGAAGTCGGGTAGTCATCTTGGTGTGCTCAGGTATCAGATCTGTGCCTTCTTGCGGACCGTATCACCGGTATATAAATTAGCGCAAGTCACATTTTGATACTTCAGGAGTTGTCGTATGACCGTCATTTCCGTCATTGTTGGAAGCACCCGCGAGGGCCGCTTCTCCGATAAGCCCGCGAAGTGGATTTTGCCTTGAAGGCGGCGCGCGCCCGCGCGGCATGATCGTCACGGCGCAGCGACGGCTCTAATTCCCACGCTATCTGCAGAGGAATCCCAATGACCCTTCACTTGGCTAAATCAGCGCCTCCGATATCTCTGAGCAAGCCGCGGGCGATCGTGCGACGTACGCATGGCCGGCGGCACGGCCCGGTCACACGGTTGATGAGCCCGTCCGATTTCGGCGAGATCCTGAAGCCTTTCGTGTTTCTCGACCTTTTCGATCACGAGGGGCCGCCGTTCAATGGGGCCCTCCATCCCCATTCGGGTATCGCAACCCTCAGCTACGTCGCGGAAGGCGCGGTTAGTTATATCGACCCGAATAATGTCAGGGGCGTGCTGCCGGCCGGCGGCGTCGAATGGATGCAGGCTGGACGCGGCATGTGGCACGGCGGCGGGCTCGACAAAGCAGGCCGGACGCGCGGTTTCCAACTCTGGATTGCTCTGCCGCCAGAGTTGGAATTGGGCCCGACAATAAGTATCTACCAGGCCCCGGAAGATGTGGTGGGAGACGGCCCGGCTCGCGTCCTCCTTGGCAGCCACGGCTCCGCGTCGAGCACCATCACGTCCCCCTCGCCGATTAACTATCTCGCGGTACGCCTGAGGGCGGGCGAGCGCTGGCGTTACGAGCCCCAGACGGGCCACACGGTCCTCTGGGCCGCCGTCGCATCGGGAGGCTTGTCGGCGCCTGATGAACTCTGGCACGGGGAGCTTGCGGCTTTCGAGCCGTCGAGCAAAGCGGTCGAATTCGAAGCGCTGACTGATACCGAGTTCGTTCTCGGTTCGGCCGCTCCACACGAGCACGATCTCGTCCTGGGGTACTACTCGGTCCACACGTCGCCGGAAGCGCTTCGCGATGGCGAGGCGCACATCTTGTCGATCAAGAAGCGCCTCGTTCAAGAAGGCCGCCTGTAAGCGCGCTCGCTCGAGGCTGGCCAAGGGAATGGTCAATTGCGCCTGCTGTCAGCAACCCCTTGGCCGTGCCTCATTTCGATTGCTCACCCGGATTTCCGTCGCCGTCGAACCACTGCGGGCCGAAGGCCTTCTGCCGTGGCCATATCTCATCCAACGTATCGGCACTGTAAAGCCGGCCGTTCTGCATGACCTCGGCGATCGCCCTGCTGTCGCGGATGTCCTGCCGCGGATCCTTGCTCAGGATGACCAGGTCGGCAAACTTTCCAGGCTCGATGCTGCCGAGCTCGCTCGCACGGCCTATCGCCGTCGCCGAGCCGATGGTGCCGGCGCGAAGGGCTTCCGTGGGAGTCATACCGCCCTGCACGTACGCCTCCATCTCCCAATGGAAACCGACACCCGGTATTTCGCCGTGCGACCCGATCGCCACCACCCCGCCGGCGCGCTGGATCCTGGCGAGATCGCCAGCGATCGCCGGGTAGAGCATCGTGGCAGGATCCGTCCAGGTCCGTGTCAGTACCGACTGCGCGGCCACACTGTATGGCCTGAATCGCATGAACTTCCGGTCGCTCAGGGGGTGATCGCGGACGACAAAGTCGTCCTGCGCAGGCGAGCCGCCGTTCTTGATCTGCAAGGTCGCGTCATAGCTGGTCTGGCTGCGCGCGACGAGCTCCACGACGTCCCGATAGATCGGCGTGGCCAGCGAGTGCTCGTTACCCGCATAGCCGTCCATGATCTGACTCAGATCCAACTTCAACGACAGCGAGCCCTCCGTCGTCGGCATCATGCCCATTTCCGCCGCCGCCTGAATGAGCCATTCGCGCTGGCGGCGGTTGCCGATGAGGTATTCCTTGATATTGTGCGTACGGTAGTGGTCGCGGTAACGGCTGAGGAGCGACCGGGCCTCATCGAGTGAGGCGATGCGGTTATAGGAGAACAACGCAGTTCCCGTGCTCGGAACACGCGCACCGGTCGCCAGGCCGGCGTCGATCATGTCCTGGTAGGCGAACATGTCGATGCTGAGCGTCGAGGGATCGAAGGAAGTCGTAACACCATCGGCGAGGCGTGCGGCGAGACCCCAGGGGTGGACAGACAATACATCGCGACGAATGTCAGAGACGTGATCGTGGATGTCGATGAAGCCCGGCAGGATGGTTTTGCCGGCGACGTCCCGTACGGTTGTGTTGGGTGGTACCTTTTCTGTCCCGATGGGACCCACGGCAACGATGCGGCCGTCGCGTACCAGAATCTCGGAGTGCTCGATGACTTCGTCGCCGTGCATGGTGATGGCGCGGGCGCCGCGTAGGAGCAGCGTGCCTCGAGGGTTATCGCGAGGGACTGTTACGACGGCGTCGAAGGATTGGATATGGAATGCAGCAGCATCGGCTGACCACCCCGGCTGATCGGCCGGGTTCAGTCGGACATCGGCCAAGGGACGGCGATAAAACGTCGAGCCCACTGCCCATGTGATCGTGCGCCCTGCGTCGGCCCATTCGAAGAAGTCCGCTCCAACGTTGGTTATGCGCCGGTGGCGCACTCCAGGTCGGGACAAGTCCAACGGCTGCCCCGGCGGTGGCGCTTCCACCACATGTAACTGCTGCGCAATGAGTGCCAACATCCAATGGCCGTCCGGACTGATACGGCTATCATCCACAGCCGCCGTGTTGTCCATGAAGTACCAACCCGGGCCGCGCACCTCGAGCGGGGGCTGGGTGCTTCCATTGCGCAAGTCCACCGGGGTCAGGCCGGTTGCTGTCCGCACGTACACCACATCCTTCGACGGACCGAAGTGCGGCTTGCCACCGAGCTGGCCCGCGTAGATGACTTTCTCCGGTCCACCGGACAGTGGCCACTCGACCAGCTGCGCCTCGCGAACCTGGCCGAACTCCATGCCCAGGTTGAGCCGGCCCTGATTGCTGGAACGCACGGCGAGTATGGATTGGCCGTCGGGGGTGAATATGGGGCGGGTGTAGTAAGCCGACGGCGTGTGGCTCAACTGGCGCGGGGCACCGCCTGCCAGATCCGCGATCCAAACTGCTCCGGCATCCTCCTCGGTCCAGGTAATGAAGGCGACGCGATGTCCATCCGGGGACCAACTCGGGTGGAACTCCGAGCCCTCGCCTGATGTCAGCCGATGCGGCTTCGAATGACCACCCAACGGCATGACGTACACATGGCCGAGCGCCGAAAACGCGAGCTGCTTGCCGTCCGGCGCTTGCTCCGGCGTCTGGATGAGCCGCGCCCGCACCGGACCGGTCTCCTGTTTGATCGCCACCCGCGTCTGCGGCCCGAGTGAAACATCGACTGCGGCCGTGAACGGAATCGGCACAACCGCACCACCCTCGAGAGGAACCTTTTCCAGCTTACCGCGACGGCTCAGAATCAACGCCTGGCCGTCGGGAGTGAACGCGTAACGCGGCACCAGGTCTTGCCAGCTTTGTGCCTGGATCTGGTCATGTTGAATCGGGAAGGCCAGCCAACGGTCGGCGCCCGTCGCCAGGTCGCGTATGCGCAACCCCGTTTGCCCCTCTAAACGGGTCGCATAAACCAACCGTTTGCCGTCGGGCGATAACGCCGGCCGAAAATACGGAACAGGAAAGGATCGCTTGCCCGGTCCGCCAGGCTCCGGCAACAGGGTCTCCTCCGCGCCCGTGTGCACATTGCGACGTACGATTGACCAATCATCGATACCACCATTGAGGTCGGAGGTGCCGGTGCGCCGCGAGAAATACAGCTGCTGCCCATCTGGAGAGACTACGGCGCCGAGGCTGCTCACTCCACTGTCCCGCGGCTGGCCCGCGGCCTTCACCGGAACGATTAGAGTCTCGGTGCCATCGAGGTCGTAGCGCCACAGCTCGTAGTTATCAACGGACCAGGAAAACCGG